>NZ_JACJDU010000061.1:0-23684 GCF_014163715.1 Shewanella sp. SR44-4
TCTCTTACCAGCGCAATGGCATCAAGCTTAAACTCTTTTGAATAGGTTTTACGTTTAGTCATTTCAATCTCCAGTTAAATCAATTATGTCTTAACTGGGTTAGTCGTATCAATTAAACCACGTCAGTCCTCGCTTTAATTGCAAGTTCAAGAACGGTAAGCTTGAGTTGTTAGGCTGATGAATAACTTATTTACATGTAAATGAGTGAACTTTTTGTAGCGTCGTTGATCTTAATTTATGTGAGCTGAAATGCTAGGGCATTTACTCAACGGGATAGAGGTGCTTCAGATATGGTTATTTAAGGCCATACGATCTTTCAAGCTCAATTTTACCGTTAACTGTGGTGACTATTGATACCAGACAGAGCTATGGTATGCCGTTATTCGTTATTCGTTATTCGTTATTCAGTAAGCATTAAGCAGTAAACAGTAAACAGTAAGCGATAACGCAGTAGAAAGAAGCCACAAACGCTGCCCGAAGAGTTCAGTTTAATCTTTATAGAATATGTTTGTTACAGTGCATAAGCGTAGTTAGAGACTTAATGTCTAACACTGCGCTGTCTTTTAATATAAAAAACTAAGCCGTTTATCTTGAAAATATTTAGCCAAGAAAGATCAATACATCTTAGATGCTATTTGATAATTAGTGACTACAATTGAGACATGTTTAATAAGTAGTTGCTTAATTATTTGGTTGTTCTCTATTTTAATACCTGTTACTTCTATTTTATAGAACGATTTCGGCTATTTTTACTGATTTTCTTTCCTAAAATTAACGTTAAAATGTTGTGACTTTTTTAGAGGAAAGTAAGACATGTTAAAAAACACTTCAGCTGGCTATGGCTTAGTAACCATTTTTTTCCATTGGTTGTCCGCCATCGCAGTTATTGGTCTATTTAGTGCTGGTTATTGGATGGTAGATCTTACCTACTACAGTAGTTGGTACCAAACTGCGCCGCATCTGCATAAAAGTGTCGGTTTGCTTTTACTTGGGTTAACGCTATTAAGGTTAGTTTGGCGAGGGATATCACACACTCCGAGCCCATTATCGAATCATCAGCCTTGGGAAAAACGCTTGGCAAAGTGGGCACATACTGTTCTTTATACGCTAATGTTACTCATTATGAGTTCAGGAATTATGATTTCGACAGCCGATGGTCGAGATATTTGGATTTTTGACTGGTTTGCCGTGCCATTTCCTAATGCTTTTATTGATGATCAAGCTGATATAGCGGGGTTAATACATCAATACCTTGCCTATAGCTTAATTGGCTTGGTTGTGTTGCATGCAGCTGGTGCGATTAAGCATCATTTTATTGATAAAGATAACACCCTTAAAAGAATGCTGATGCCAAATCGTATTAGCAAATAATCGAATTGTTTAACCGTTGAATTGTTTAACCGTTATGTTTGATGAATATCTCAATACCTCTTTATATATCTACTTGTTATTAACTTAAAGGAATAAAAAACCATGAAAAAACACCTTATAGCAGCACTTATCAGTGCAACGTTTATGTTACCTGTTGCTGTTAATGCTGCCGACTATGTTATCGACACTCAAGGTGCGCATGCATCAATTCAATTTAGTGTAAGCCATTTGGGTTATAGCTTTGTGGTTGGGCGCTTTAATGAGTTTTCTGGCGACTTCAGTTTCGATGCTGACAAAGTCGCAGATGGCAAAGTGAATGTTAAAATTAATACTAACAGTGTTGATTCTAATCATGCCGAGCGTGACAAGCATTTACGCAGCGAAGACTTTTTAAATACCAGTAAATTCCCTGAAGCCTCTTTTTCATCAACCTCGATTGTTGATAAAGGCAATAACCAGTTTGTGATTAATGGTGACTTTACCTTAAATGGTGTGACAAAGCCGTTAACCATTGATGCCGTTGCTATTGGTGAAGGTAAAGATCCATGGGGTGGATATCGTGCTGGTTTTAGCGGCACAACCACTTTTGCGATGAAAGATTTTGGTGTCAAAATGGATTTAGGTCCAGCTTCTGCTAACGTTGAATTAGCATTGGTAGTGGAAGGCGTTAAACAATAATCTGTCAGATTTAGTCATTGATAACCAAAAAAAAGCCGCTAAGTTAAGCGGCTTTGTTGTTTAATATAGTTATCTATTATATTACTAGGTTATTCATCTTCAGCAGGTGGAACATAGCCTTCAATTTCAACGTCTTTACCTTCAAATAAAAAGTGAGTCATTTGCTCTTCAAGAAATTTGCGGTCATCAACATTCATCATATTGAGCTTTTTCTCATTAATGAGCATGGTTTGTTTCTTTTGCCATAAGCCCCAAGCTTCTTTACTGATATTGTCAAAAATCCGCTTACCTAATTCGCCTGGGTAAAGCTGAAAATCTAAGCCGTCTGCTGATTTGTTTAGGTGTTGACAGTGAACTGTGCGAGCCATGATGATTCCTTACTAACTTTAATTACACTAAAAACTAATATGTCGCGAAAAGTACGGCTAAATTAGCCAAAATACGTTCTGTGGCGGCTGCCAACCCGACTTTCGCAGGTTGCTCTATGTTATACCAGAGAGCCGAGGTTTGTTCCATGATGCCTGTTGCTTGATCGACAGATAGTTCAACTAATACTGGTTGAATATCAAGGTGGAAATGACTGAATGTATGCCTAAACCCAGCAAGCCCTTGTTCTGACGCTGTCAAATTATGCAGCGTTAAATAATCTTCTAATTCTGCTTGCTGTTCAAATTGCGGAAAACACCATAACCCCCCCCAAATACCTGCAGGTGGGCGTTGGATAAGCTGAACTTTTACAGAATCTCCGCTGTTGTCGACTAATACCAGCATAAAAGCTGATTTTTCTGGCGTCACTTTTTTAGGTTTTTTACCGGGATATAGACTTTGATGACCCGTCTGTTGAGCCACACAATCAATTGCTACAGGGCAGGCTGCGCAATTAGGTTTACTGCGAGTGCAAACACTTGAACCAATATCCATCATTGCCTGGTTAAACTTTTCAACGTTTTTGGTAGGTGTGAACGTATCGGTTAATTGCCACAATTGTTGTTCAACGTTTTTTTGTCCTGGCCAACCTTCAATAGCACCATGTCGGGCTAATACGCGCTTTACATTACCGTCTAAAATAGGGTGGTGTTGACCGAGCGACAAGGATAATACTGCGCCAGCAGTTGATTTACCGATTCCAGATAACGCGAGCACATCATCAAACTGAGTAGGAAACTCGCCATTAAAAGCATCACGAATATGTTGGGCTGCTTTATGTAAATTGCGTGCTCTGGCGTAATAACCTAGGCCAGTCCACAAATGCAGCACCTCATCTTGATGAGCATTAGCAAGATCTACCACGCTGGGGAAACGCGCCATAAATTTTTCATAATAGGGAATAACCGTCGCGACTTGGGTTTGCTGGAGCATGATCTCCGACACCCAAACACGGTAAGGCGTTTTATTGATCTGCCAAGGCAGTGATTTACGACCATGTAGGTCATACCAAGCGATGATACGCTCAGAAAATGGAGTCAGATTTTTCATGGGCGCAGTGTAGCCATAGCCATTTTATTACACAAGTGGCACTGCTATTTTAAATCACACGTTTGCACTAAATTAGCGTAAACATGTGCAATGAGTTTAGGTATAATGCCCAACTGATTTTAAAATTGATCTATCACAGATAGCAAATGCGTAATGTGTTGATAAAGAGTGGCAGCCTAACGGTTAGACATTTAGTAACACAGCACAACAAAGTACGCAGACAATGAGGCAAAGATGAGCGACGTTACCACAGCTGAATTTAACGAAGACGGTAAGTATATTCGTAAAATCAGAAGTTTTGTTTTACGCGAAGGCCGTTTAACCAAAGGCCAATCTCAAGCAATTGAAGCACATTGGCCAGCAATGGGACTTGATTATACTCCACAAGCATTGGAGTTAACTCAAGTGTTTGGTCGCGATGCAGATACCGTGTTAGAAATCGGTTTTGGTATGGGGGCATCATTAGTCCAAATGGCAAAAGCTGCCCCAGAGCAAAACTTTATTGGCATAGAAGTTCATAAACCTGGTATTGGTACGTGTCTTTCTGATGCCGGTGCAGCTGAAGTGACTAACTTACGTGTATATCATCATGATGCAATGGAAGTGCTAGAGCACAGCATTGTTGATGGTTCACTTGAGCGCGTACAATTGTTTTTCCCTGACCCATGGCATAAAAAACGTCATCATAAGCGCCGGATTGTACAAGCTGAATTTGTACAACTTATCCGCCGTAAGCTTAAAATTGGTGGTGTATTTCATATGGCAACCGATTGGGAAAATTACAGCGAGCATATGTTAGAAATAATGAATGCAGCAGAAGGTTATAAAAATCAATCAACAACTGGTACAGTTGTCGAACGTCCAGAGCATCGTCCGCTTACCAAGTTTGAAGCAAGAGGCCACAGACTCGGTCACGGCGTATGGGATATCATGTTTGAGCGTACTGCTTAATCACAACTACACTTTCAGCAATCGGAGAATACACCATGGCGCAAAATCGTAGTCGTCGTTTACGTAAAAAATTACGAGTTGATGAGTTTCAAGAATTAGGCTTTGAAATCAACTGGACTTTTGATGAGTCTGTATCTGAAGAAGATATTGATAACTTAGTTGATCAATTTCTTGTTGAGGTCATTGAACCTCGTCAATTAGGTTTCCACGGTGGTGGACACAAGCAATGGGAAGGTATTATTGCTACCCAAGCTATCGGTAAATGTACTGATGAAGATACCGCAGCAGTGAATGCGTTCTGGAAAGACAAGCCAGTTTCTAACCTCGAAGTGAGTGATTTGTACGATATCTGGTGGGGTTAAGCTAAATTGCCTGAGCAATTATTACTTCAACAAGCCGTCGATAAAGTAAGATCGCTATTGGGTAAAGGCAAGGTTGCAGGATATATTCCTGCGCTTGCCTGCGTTGACCCTAACAAAATAGGGATTGCCGTTACTACCCTTGATGGCCAAACAATTGGTGCCGGTGATTACCTTGAGCCTTTTTCAATTCAAAGTATTTCTAAAGTCTTTAGCCTTACTCAGGCACTTAATTTATATACCGAAGATGAAATTTGGAGTCGTGTGGGTAAAGAACCCTCAGGGCATTCATTTAACTCGCTGGTACAGGTCGAATTAGAACGCGGTAAACCTCGCAACCCTTTTATTAATGCCGGTGCGCTAGTTATTGCTGACTTGTTGCAAGCCCGTTTAGGGGCGCCTAAGCATCGTATGCTTGAGGTTGTGCGTCAATTGAGCCAGAACCCGACGTTAGCCTACGATAAAGTTGTGGCGGATTCTGAGTTCCAGTTTAGTGCACGTAATGCATCTATTGCCTATTTAATGAAGTCATTTGGTAATTTTGAAGGCGACGTCAATACCGTACTTAAAAGCTATTTTCATTATTGTGCATTAAGAATGAATTGCGCTGATTTGTCCCGCGCGATGTTCTATTTGGCCAATCGCGGTAAGACACTCGATGGTGACAGCTTAGTTTCGCCGGTGCAAACTCGGCAACTCAATGCATTACTGGCGACATCTGGATTATACGATGGCGCAGGAGAGTTTGCTTATCGAGTAGGTATGCCGGGTAAAAGTGGCGTGGGGGGCGGCATTATTGCGGTTATTCCTGGTGATATGTCTATTTGTGTGTGGTCACCTGAGCTAGACAATAATGGTAACTCGCTTGCGGGCACAGCCATGTTAGAACATTTAAGCCAACAGTTAGGCCGTTCAATTTTTTAGTTTATACAAGGGCTAATCTTTCGCGGTTAACGTTGTTCGACCTTAACGTACTCACTCTTTGTATATCAAATCTGAATCTATAATATTGACTCAAAACGTTTAAAAGTCATTTTACTACCCACTTGGGCAGTTTTAGTGGCTTCTTTTCGCATAGGTTATTGCTTACTTATCTAGAACAACCACACGTCGTATACGCTTACTTGTCTAGCAAAATACAAACTGCAGTAAAATTCATCCTGAAGCTCAGCTGGCCCTAGATAGATTAATTATTATTGAGATTGGTAAAATAGACTATTTATTGGTTTATTTTACGAATACACTTCCGCTATTGTATATTCATTAGCTTATATATTGTCTTATTTTATCATTAATCTATTAAAAGTCATGTAGTTATAACTATTGGCATAGCTTGTGCTTTATAAAGCTCATATACGAGCTAATTATTGATATATGTATAGCAAAAGGATTTTTATCATGACCAAACAGAAGTTGATTTGTAGTGTAGCGTTAACCAGCATGTTATTCACAGTAGGGGCGCTAACTCCCGCCATGGCAAAAATGTCCATTAATGATGAAAAGTGCAATGTGACATTAAACTATGACGTTACTGTTGAACCAAAAAAATTGCAGATTAGTGATAATGGATCCGAGAAATATCGCGTTGAACTCGATCAACTATATGTAGACGGTAAAAAAGTCACCTTAACCGCTAAACAACAAACGCTACTCACTCAATATTCTGATGAGCTATCTCGTCAAGTACCTGAGGTAATTGATTTGGTTGGTGATGTTGTCGTAATGGCATCTCAAGCAGTCAATATGGCATTAACCCCAATATTTGGCGACGCCACTGGTAGCCAAATTGATAAGCTAATGACAGGGATTCAAACACGCATTGACACCATGGCGTATCAGCAAGGCGATAAGTTTTATTTAGGTTCAACAGACTCTTCAATTGAACATGCATTTAATGAAGAGTTTGAACAAGAGATAGAACAAATGGTCACCAACTCAATGGGATCATTAATGATGACATTAGGTAGCCAGATCATGTCTTCTGAAGGCGGTTCATTTGAAGAAAAAATGAATACCTTTTCACAAAAAATGGACAATGTCGGTAAAGACATCGAGCAACAACTTGAGTCGCAATCACAAGGCCTTGAACAACGAGCCGATAAAATTTGTGATAATTTTGAAGGATTATTAGTGTTAGAAAGCCAAGTGCGTAAATCCATACCAGAACTTGCACCTTATACATTGGCCAAGCTAGGCGAGCTAAAAGAGTAAATTTATTTTGTTCAACCTGTCTTCCCGGACACCTGACCTTCCCCTGTGCTCTTTTTGAAGACACAGGGGCTTTTTTTTGGGGCCAATTCTAGCTGCTTTACCGCTATAGCTCGTGTTGCTTTGTTCTGATAAAAAAATTGTCAATTATAAATATAGAGCCATAGAGGCTTTTTTTGTTATACTCTTGAGAATTATTACAAAATTACACTCTACTTTAGATGTGGTTATATTTCAGAATCTTCATTTGTTAGTGTTGATTAAAGATATTAGTTTGTTTTGATGCTCATTTGGCAGCAACAATCATAATATCTGAGTGTCGATATTGATGCTAAGCAAGGTTTAGTTACCAGCAATGGCTAACAGATATCTGAAATTTTTATTAATGTCGTAACCAGCTTAAGGCGACTTTCATGTTAGAACTGTTAGAACCTATCGCAATTTTTACTCATGTTGCACGTGCAGGAAGTTTTAGTGCTGCAGCCAGACGTCTTGGCATTTCTAAATCTAAAGTAAGTACTCAAGTTGCAGATCTTGAACATAAACTTGGTGTGCAACTTATTCAGCGAACAACCCGCAGTTTAAGCCTTACTGAAGCCGGCAATTTATTGTATCTACAAGGCGAAGAACTTCTTCGTGATGCAGAGCAGGCCGTTTCAAGTGTTCACAACTTAAATGATGCAACTCGTGGTGTACTAAAAGTTGGGATATCACAATCATTTGGCACCATGCACATTATTCCAGCTTTACCAGCATTTATGGCAAGGCATCCAGAGCTTGAACTACAAGTGAGCTTACTTGATCATAAAGTCGATGTTGTCAGTGAAGGCTTAGACCTATTGTTAACCATGTCTGAGCAATTGCCGCTGGGTATGGTGGCAAGACCGTTAATGAAATGTCAGTTCTTGTTAGTCGCATCACCGGGTTATATTGCCCAACATGGTAACATTAGCCGCCCAGAGCAATTGGTTGAACACAATTGTTTGGTGTATCAAGGTGAGTGGCATGAGCACAGCATGTGGCAATTTAAAAAGGGTGAAGATTATTGCGAAATAGGTGTATCAGGCAATTTCCGTGTCGATAATGCGCCAGCATTGAAATCGGCCGCAGTAAGTGGTTTAGGCATTGTCTATTTAGCCAGTTACTTAATGGAAGATGAAATCGCTCAAGGGACATTGATTCCTTTGTTACCTGATTGGCAGTTGACTCACAATCTTCCATTACAAGCAGTGTATCCTCGTCGTAAACATCTAGCTCCAAAAGTCAGTGCGTTCATTGATTTTATTAAAACGCACATCAGCAGCCCACCTTATTGGGATGCTAAGTTCGATCATTTGTATAAACTTCGTAAGTAAAAGTGGAAACATTATTTCAAATTTAGAACAAAGCCGCAACTTACCTTGCGGCTTTGTATTAAGTTGCTGATTTTAAAGTGCTTAAGGTGTTGATTGATTAGTTTATTAGTAAGTTGCTAATCAAGGGTTTAGCAATTTACATTTGTTAACTAGTTGAACTCTGTTCTGATATCAATACAATAGTACTCAGTTGATTCGAAATGATTTGAACCCTACGTTTTTCTGAGAAATGACCCCTTTTCAGTGAGATGTACAAATCGGCAAGGTAGCAAATTTTGAGTCAGTGTTGGCAATGGTTTTCGAACTAAAATAATGCCAACCTTAAAACCATCATCCTAATTTATTTGGTTTACCCCAGACTTTGTTCTGGGGTTATTTTTTTGTGGAAATTGATAAAGCAAAACGGCAACCTCAGGTTGCCGTTTTATGTTTCGAGTGGATTAATGATTTAAAATTACAGCGATTGAACCTGCTTAATCCACTTATTTACTTGCTCTTCAAGTATGTCTAATGGCAATGGTCCATTTTTAAGGATTACAGTATGAAATTCGCGAATATCAAACTTGGCTCCTAGCGCCTTTTTAGCCTGCTCACGTAGTTGTAATATTTTAATCATACCTACTTTATACGCAGTCGCTTGTGATGGCATAACAATATGGCGTTCGACCATTTTTATCGCATCAGACTCCGCGTTTGGAGTATTCTCAACGTAATAGGCAATAGCCTGCTCACGAGTCCACTTTTTAGCGTGTATCCCAGTATCAACCACTAAACGGCATGCGCGCCATAGCTCCATCGATAAACGACCAAAGTCAGAGTATGGGTCGGCATATAAGCCCATTTCCTTCGGGAAATATTCTGAGTAAAGTCCCCAACCTTCAATATAAGCAGTGTAACCGCCAAATTTACGGAATTTTGGAATGCCTTGCAGTTCTTGTGCAATAGCAATTTGCATGTGATGTCCTGGGATCCCTTCATGGTAAGCAAGCGCTTCCATCTGATACTTTGGCATCGCTTCCATTTTGTATAAATTAGCGTAATAGCTTCCAGGGCGAGAACCATCTGGTGCTGGTTGGTCGTAAAATGCTTTACCTGCGGACTTTTCTCTAAACGCTTCTACCTTTCGTACCACTAATTCGGCTTTAGGCTTAATCGTGAACACTTCGTCTAAACGAGACTCCATAGTATCGATCAGCGATTTTGCTTGGGCGAGATATGCCGTTTTGCCTTCATCAGTTTCTGGGTAATAAAATTGCTTATCATCGCGCATGAACACAAAAAACTCTTGTAAGCTGCCGGCAAAGTGTACCTTTTTCATAATGACCCGCATTTCATCATGAATACGCTTAACTTCAGATAAGCCAAGATCATGGATAGTGTCTGCGGTCATATCGGTTGTAGTGGTGCGGGCGAGGGCGTTATTGTAAAACGCTTCTCCGTCAGGCAGTTTCCAGGCTCCATCTTGAGTATCGGCTCGAGCTTCAAGTGACTTGGTATAGGTGATTAACTGCTCATAGGCAGGTTTTACCTTAGTAAGCAGAGCCTGTTTTACTTCGACTAATAAGGCTTGTTTGTTGCCATCGGTTATATCGAGTTTATTTATCTTACGGTTCGCGTCAGCCCATAACGCGCTGTCTTTTCCTGTATCTGTAAATGGGGCGCCAGTGATAATGTTTTTACTATCGGAAATTACATATGGGAAAACAAATTTTGGCGCGATAATATGCTTTTTAGCGCGAATTTCTAATGAGGTCTCTAATTGTGCAAGTAGTGTTGGTATGCCGTTCAAACGACTAATATAAGCTTTAGCATCACTTTCATCGGTTATTTGATGTTGGTTAATCAATAATGAAGCCACCACAGAATGGACGCCATACATTTGGTTAATCGGATAGGTGTGATAACGCCATTTATCGTCGCTAATACTGTGCTCTAAGCTGGCCTTCAACAGTTCATAACTGAGCGCAGCTTGTTCATTTAGTTTATTGGCATCAAGGCGAGTTAATCTTATTAGTTGCTGTTTACTGCGGGCTAAATCAGCATCTGCAGCAGCATCAGACAAGTCATTCCACTTGCCGTAATCTTGTTTGATACCCAGGTAAGTTTGGTTAACCGGATTTGCCATCACATTTTCCATAAAAATGGCTTCAAACAATACGTTGGCTTTTTCTGATTCAGTTTGTTGGCTTGATGTCGCTGTACTTTCTTGTTGGCTCAATTGCGGCATGTTGTGCAAGTTCGCAATGGCTGATGCGCTTAATAAGCTTGATAACGCGACAGCAACGAGAGTTGTTTTAGTTTTAATAGACATTGATATCTTCCCAAAGTACCTAAGTTATAAGCGCATATCCTAATCAAGCTTTGCCTAAATGTGTGAATAGAAATGTTAGAAAGTGTGTATTTAAGGTAAGTAAATTGTGGCGCTAGAAGCAGATTTTTGATTATTGACTCACAGTTAACGGTTTAAAAAGAAAACCGCGAGTCATATTATTTTATTCAATCGACTGGTAAATTAAATAAACTGAGACAGCAAATCATTTACAAACATGTGGCCTTTAGACGTCAATTGCCAATGCGTTGTGGTTTCTGTCAATAATCCCCGTTCAATTGATTTTTGCATTCCTTGTTTTACTACCTCAGCTGATTGGCCTGTACGCTGCTCAAATTCAGTTTTAGGGATTGGAGTCATCAACCTTAGACGGTTCATTAAGTATTCTAATGGGCGGTCTTCTTCAACGACATCTGTGGTTTCAAAGGTATATTTATCCGCAGCGAGGTAGCCTTTAGGGTGCTTTATTTTTACCGTACGTACAATCCGATTTGAGCCGGGCAGGGTGATTTTACCGTGGGCGCCGCAACCGATGCCAAGGTAATCGCCAAATTGCCAATAATTAAGATTATGGCGACATTGGAATCCAGGTTTTGCATAGGCTGATATTTCGTATTGCTCATAACCTAATGCCGCTAAGCGCTGCTGACCTTGCTCGTATATTTGCCACAGGTTTTCATCGTCTGGTAATTGTGGCGGTTTTGAATGAAACAAGGTGTTGGGTTCAATGGTGAGTTGATACCAAGAAAGATGCGGTGGAGCTAAAGCCGTTGCTGTGTCGATATCATGCATGGCCTCGTCAAAGCTTTGGTTTGGTAAACCGTGCATTAAGTCGAGATTAAAACTTAAATAATCTGCTTGCTTGGCTTTTTCTGCCGCCACTTTGGCTTCATCCTCATTATGGATGCGTCCCAACAGATTAAGTTTTTCTTTTGAAAAACTTTGCACCCCAATAGATAAGCGCGTGACACCCGCTGCGCGGTAAGCACTAAAGTCGTCGTGCTCTAATGTGCCAGGATTGGCTTCCATGGTGATTTCAATATTATCTTCAAAAGGGATTAACGCTTGCGCGCCTTCAAGTATGCGTTGAATTTGACTAGCATCAAATAACGATGGCGTGCCACCGCCGATAAAAATGGTATGCACCTTTCGACCTTGAACATACACCAAGTCTTGTTTTAAATCTTCTAATAATGCGTCGACATATTGTTGCTGTGGTAACTCACCATTTTGGCCGTGGGAGTTAAAATCGCAATAAGGGCATTTTTGCACGCACCAAGGAATATGGATATACAAGCTAAGTGGGGGTAATTGCAATATCATTTATTGGTGGCCGCCAGAAGTATTGTTCGATGTACTGTTCGATAAAATGATACCTTGAGCTTTCATGGCACTCACTAATAACTCAAGTGCTTTGCCTCGATGGCTATGGGCATTTTTCTGTTCACGAGTTAGCTCTGCTGCCGAGCACTCAAAACCTAGCGGAATAAATACGGGATCATAACCATGGCCTTGCTCGCCTTGTGGAGCATGGTTGATTGTCCCTTCCCATGAAGCCTGGCAAATAATAGGCGTAGGATCTTTTGCATGACGCATATAAACCAGTACACATTGGAAACGGGCACTTCGAAGTGTTTCGCCTTGCAATGCATCAAGTAGCTTGAGGTAATTGCTGGTTTCGGTTGCATTGGCTCCTGAATAACGGGCAGAGTAAATCCCTGGTTGGCCTTGTAGTGCATCAACTTCAATACCTGAGTCATCTGCAATTGCAGCTTTACCGGTTATTTCAGCGGCATGGCGAGCTTTAATGATGGCGTTTTCTACAAATGTAGTGCCTGTCTCTGCAACCTCTGTCACGTTAAATTGATTCTGTGGTAATACTTCAATATTAAATGCTGTCAGCATTTGATCAAATTCGGCAAGTTTGCCTTTGTTGCCACTGGCAAGAACAATTTGTTGTTTGACTAAGGTATGCATAAGTTTTTTAGATGAGGGTAAATTTGCCGTCATTATACTCTAACTACCCCCTAGGCCGCTACGCGGATAGTGCGCTTCGCTTCTAGGACGTGACTTCGTCACTGCTAAGGATAGCTTCGCTGCTAAGATCCTAGGCCGCTACGCGGATAGTGCGCTTCGCTTCTAGAGCATGACTTCGTCACTGCTAAGGACAGCTTCGCTGCTAAGATCCTAGGCCGCTACGCGGATAGTGCGCTGCGCTTCTAGTACGTGACTTCGTCACTGCTAAGGACAGCTTTGGTGCTAAGATCCTAGGCCGCTACGCGGATAGTGCGCTTCGCTTCTAGGACGTGACTTCGTCACTGCTAAGATTGAGTCGCTGGGCGACTAGGCTGTTGATTTTATAGGATCTAGCCGCGAAGCGTCCTAGCAGCGCAGCGCTCTAGGCTTTTTATCGATGATTTAATCTACATAGAATTTTTGTTTGAATTTCAATGAGGTGTTTAGCTGGTTGCCGTGCTTAATGGCAATGGTAAAATTAACATCTTGATCATCACGATAAGGCACTTCTGCGATGTAATAGATGGATTTCCCTTCGCGAATTTCTTTAAAATCCAGAGTTACGCGGGCATCAATTAAGTTATTGGCGATTCCTGAAATTTCAACTGGGACAGCTGGGTGTCCTTCTAGATTCGTATTGAGCACGGTAATGTTCACCAATCCATTGTAACTACTGCGTTCTATTCCGTAGGTTTTTGCTATTTCTGGGGTAATAAAGGTGCTACTAAGCGCCATGTAATGAATATCAAAATTACCAACTTGTTGTTTTTGTTCTGCTTGAGCGTAGCCGATACTGGTCATCGTTATCAGTGACAACAATAATATTTGTAATAATGGGCGACATAAACGCAATGATTGGAACATAATTTAGTCCTTAGCGGGCATGAGCTATAACGTTATTATAGGAGAAACAGTCACAAAAGGGCGGCTATTTCAGGCGGAATAATCTGCGGTTGGCATATTTTAATTTGCTTATGACGACCTTGTTCACCCTTAAGGATATGAACCTGACTTTTAGCCACTTTACAGGCTTTTGCAAGGTATTTAGACAGATAAGCATTTGCTTTACCGTCAATCGGTGGCGCTGTGATAGCTATTTTTAATTCGTTACCGTGCAAACCGACAATTTGATCGCGGCTGGCTTTGGGTTGTACATACACAAAAAGCAGCAAGTCACCTTGCTGCTCATCGTTAATATAGCTGACTGGATTCATTAGTTAGATTTGTTCGACATCTAAATAATTGACCAAAACGGGATATATTGCGCGCACAACATATTAATGAAATTCATCGCAATAAATACCACTAATACAGATAGATCTAAGCCACCAATAGCGGGTAGCACTTTGCGTACTGGCGCTAAAATAGGTTCTGTTAATTGGGTCATCACCATCACAATTGGGTTATAACCTTGGTTGAACCAACTCAATACTGCGCGGATAAGTAACATCCAAAAAAGTAACACGCCAGCTTGTTTTACGACAGAGATCACTGAGAATAATAACAAGGTAACAATATCTACAGTTGCCCCTGCAATGAAAGTAAGCACTAACATTTTGACCAACACGACAATCAGTGCCAGTACCATTGATGAAGTATCAAAACGTCCTACAGACGGTAATAGTCGACGCATTGGTGCGATAATCGGTTGTGTCGCTTTAACCACAAATTGGCTAAATGGATTATAAAAATCCGCTCTTGCAAGCTGTAGCCAAAAACGAAGAATGACGATCATTAGGTATAAGTCAAACAGAGTGTTGACTAAAAAACTCATTGCATTCATGTATGTTGCCTTACGTTGATGTGATTTAGTGCTTAATCTTGTAATTACATTAGATCGCAGATTAGAGTGTGAATTAGCACTGAAATTAACTGCGTCAATATTTAACTGTACGACTAACTGAGTTAACAATATAACGGATTATCACTCAGATTTGGTGTTTATAAGCTTAGTTTTACGCAACTATTTTACACCAAAGAGGTTAACCGTAAGTTAAATAATCGTTCATCTCATAACGTTAGAATGTTTTAGCCATTTCTTGGGCTCTAGCAACGCAGTTTGTCATGGCTTTATCGACCAATTCGACTAAACCGCCTTGTTGGAATGTTTCTACAGCTCTAGCCGTAGTACCGCCTTTTGACATAACATTTTGACGCAGTTCGGTTACTGATAACTGTTGATTTTGTATCACCATCTGCGCAGCACCCAAGGCAGCTTGCTCAGCAAGGAGTCTTGCTTTGTCTTCAGCCATACCCATGTTGACGCCAGAGGCGATCATAGACTCGATAAACAAGAAAAAATAAGCAGGAGAGCTGCCTGCAAGGGCTATCACTTGATCTAATTCCGCTTCTTTATCAACCCAAACCACTTTACCGCCGCTTTGCATTAAAGTTTCACAAATCCCTTTGTGCTCGGCAGAAATACTGTTATCAGCATAAATACCTGTCATACCATAGCCAATTTGAGTCGGAGTATTAGGCATGGTGCGAATAAGTTTAATAGGTTGCTTAAAGTAGACTTGATAACGAGATGCTGGAATACCTGCAGCGATAGTGATGATTAACTTATTGGCTAAATCCAGTGAACTTAAGTCTTCACAAACCGTTGCCATTAATTGAGGTTTTACGCTTAACACGATGACATCGGCAGTTTGTGCAGCTGCATGATTATCGTGGGAAACTTGAATCGCAAAATCGTGCTGCAACGCATCCAATTTACCCTTGCTTGGATTGGTTGCATGAATAAGGTCACTAGGATAGCCATGCTTAACTAAGCCACTAATAATGCTACGAGTCATATTGCCCGCACCGATAAAACATACTTTTGCTTGAGTCATTAAGTCTGTATCCAATTAAAGAGTGAATTTATGTCCAATTGCAGTGTATGTTACCTAATTCAGCCCTAGGACGCTACGCTTCTAGGTTCTAGGGCGGACTGCGTCCTGCTAGGCCGCTGCGCGAATAGAGCGCTTCGCTTCTAGGAACAGCTTCGCTGCTAAGATTGAGTCGCTTCGCGATTAGGCTGTAGATTTTATAGCATCTAGCCGCGAAGCGACCTAGCAGCGCAGCGTTCTAGGCTGTTGCTATAGATTTTATAGCATCTAGCCGCGAAGCGACCTAGCAGCGCAGCGTTCTAGGCTGTTGCTATAGATTTTATAGCATCTAGCCGCGAAGCGACCTAGCAGCGAAGCGTTCTAGGCTGTTGCTATAGATTTTATAGCATCTAGCCGCGAAGCGACCTAGCCGCGAAGCGACCTAGCAGCGAAGCGTTCTAGGCTGTTGATTTTATCTTTCACCAAAGATCGCACTGCCAATGCGTACCATGGTTGATCCGTTAGCGATGGCGATGTCCATGTCGCCGCTCATACCCATTGATAAAGTGTCGACGCTAGGATATTGCTGCTTAAGTTGGTCAAAAAGTTGCTTTAATTGGCTAAATTCTTGTTGTTGAAGTTTTACGTCATCAGTCGCGGTTGGGATAGCCATTAATCCGCGCAGCTTAAGATTGCTTAAAGAGGCGATAGTAAGTGCTAACGTGGCGACATCCTCAGGATTAACGCCCGACTTAGATTGTTCCTGGCTTATATTGACTTGAATGCACACGTTTAATGGCGGCTTGTTATTTGGACGTTGCTCATGCAAACGTTGAGCAATTTTGGCGCGACTTAAGGTATGCATCCAATCAAAATGTTCGGCAACAATTTTGCTTTTATTCGATTGCAACGGGCCAATAAAATGCCACTCGATATCTGGGTAATCAGCCTGCAAGGCAGTAATTTTAGTTTCGCCTTCTTGGACATAGTTTTCACCAAATAGACGTTGCCCCGCTTGATAAGCGGCAATGATGTCGCTGATCGGTTTGGTTTTGCTCACTGCTAATAGGCTTATTTCGGCCGATGAACGTGAACACTTTTGCGCCGCTTGACTAATTCTACTCTGGGCGATTGATATTCTGTCTGCTATTGTTGTCATAATGTTGGTTAAATGGATGTCTCTACAATGGAAATCACTGAATTACTCGCCTTTAGTGTAAAACACAAAGCATCAGATCTACATCTTTCAGCAGGCGTTTCTCCTATGATCCGCGTTGACGGTGAGGTAAGAAAAATTAATTTACCTGCGTTAGATCATCAAGGCGTTCATAGTCTTGTCTATGACATCATGAATGATAAACAACGTAAAGACTATGAAGAACATCTAGAAATCGATTTTTCATTCGAAGTGCCTAATCTAGCGCGTTTTCGTGTTAACGCCTTTAATCAGTCGCGTGGCGCTGGCGCGGTATTTCGTACCATTCCTTCTGACATTTTGTCTCTTGAGCAATTGGGCGCACCAGAAATATTTAAAAAAATCGCCAGTTTCCCACGTGGCTTAGTATTAGTAACCGGGCCTACTGGTTCGGGTAAATCAACCACATTGGCTGCGATGGTCGATTATGTAAATGAAAACCGACATGACCATATTTTAACCATTGAAGACCCGATAGAATTCGTACACCAAAACAAGCAATGTCTAATCAACCAGCGTGAAGTCCACAAACATACACATAGCTTTAATGCAGCCCTAAGAAGTGCATTACGTGAAGATCCGGATGTTATTCTTGTGGGTGAAATGCGCGACCTCGAAACCATTCGCTTAGCTATGACTGCTGCTGAAACGGGTCACTTAGTATTTGGTACTTTGCATACCACTTCAGCTGCCAAAACTATTGACCGTATAGTCGATGTATTCCCTGAAGGTGAAAAGAGCATGGTTCGTACCATGTTGTCTGAGTCACTTCAGGCGGTTATTTCACAAACATTGATCAAGAAAATTGGTGGTGGGCGAGTGGCGGCTCATGAAATCATGATGGGCACCCCAGCGATTCGAAATCTTATTCGTGAAGATAAAGTCGCACAAATGTATTCAGCTATTCAAACGGGTATGTCTCACGGTATGCAAACCCTTGATCAATGTCTGCAAAACTTAGTTAATCGTGGGTTAATTACCCGTGAAGATGCGATGCAGAAGAGTTCGAATAAACAAGCTAATTTCTAAGGAACTGGGATCATGGATGTTCGTCCGTTTTTAAATATGATGGTGGAAAAAAAGGCGTCTGATTTATTTATCACTGCTGGTTTTCCACCCAGTGCCAAAATCGACGGAGAGCTACGTCAACTATCCGATAATCGATTAACACCAGAGCAATCATTAGTGTTTGTTGAGTCGTTGATGAGTGACGTTCAAAAGAAAGAATTTCACGACACTAGTGAGTGTAACTTTGCATTTGCAGCCAAAGATTTAGGTCGTTTTCGTGTCAGTGCCTTTTGGCAACGCGAATCAGCCGGTTGTGTTATGCGCCGTATCGAAACCCAAATACCTGAAGTTGATGACCTAAAGCTACCCCCTATTTTGAAAGACTTGGTCATGAGTAAGCGTGGTCTTATCATTATGGTGGGTGGTACCGGTACTGGTAAGTCGACTTCGTTGGCTGCGCTAGTGGGATATCGAAATGCTCATGCTCGCGGACATATTCTGACCATTGAAGACCCAGTTGAGTTTGTGCATAACCATCGTAAAAGTATTATTACTCAGCGTGAAGTGGGTATTGATACCGACTCATTTGATGCCGCGCTTAAAAGCTCTTTGCGTCAAGCGCCAGATGTCATTCTGATTGGTGAAATCCGTACTCAAGAAACTATGGAGTTTGCGTTGTCATTTGCCGAAACGGGTCATTTATGCATGGCAACCTTGCATGCAAACAACGCTAACCAAGCACTCGATCGCATTATGCATTTAGTACCGGAAAGTAAGCATAATCAACTGTTGTTTGATTTGTCGTTAAATTTACGTGGCATCGTAGCGCAACAGCTTATTCCGAAATCAGACGGCACTGGGCGCCGCGCCGCCATTGAGGTGTTAATTAATACCCCTCGAGTGGCCAGTTTGATTGCTAAAAATGAGTTGCATTTACTGAAAGAAACCATGGGTAAGTCACGCGAACAAGGCATGCAAACTTTTGACCAGGCATTGCTAGATTTATATGTAGAGGGTGAGATTAGTTACGCCGATGCATTACATCATGCCGACTCGCCAAACGATTTACGTTTAATGATTAAATTGCGAAATAATGAAGCTACTTCTTCAGGATCAATGGAAGGCATTACTCTCGACATGGATTAGTGATGTTTTGAGCCAATAAATGAGTGAATTAGTGATGTTTTGAGCTAATAAATGAGTGGATTATCAATCGAACCATTGGTTATGAGAGGTCGTAAGTAACATCTTACGGCCTTTTTTTGTTATCATGGTCGTTATCATTGTTATAATTACTCCTGTTGTCGTGGACATTTCGATGACAAAAGTACATTAAAACCTTTATTTAGTAACCTTATCCGTATAAACACATTATACGTTACTCATTTTTATCACGCTTTATAACATTGTTCTTTCAAGGATGTTTCATGCAGTTATGGCAAAAAATCACCGTCTTTTCTTCGTTAATCTTACTCCCGCTTTCGGCATCGGCTGTACCTGTCACCGATGAAGTTGATATTGGCGGTGCAGTTCGGGTGAACTACGGTTGGAAAGATTACGACGACAACGCCAAGCTTGAGTTTGAATTGTTCCGTGCTGACGTTAATTACAAGAGCAAAGATGGCTTATTCGCCTCAGCTCAGTATCGTTGGTATGAAAACATGGACGTAGTGCATCATGCCTACATGGGTTATCAATTTGATGACGCCCAATCAGTGCAAGTGGGTGTAACCCAGGTCCCATTTGGTTTATTGCCTTATGCTGCTCATTCATTTTGGTTCGGCGCAACCTATTATCTTGGTTTTGAAGATGATTACGATGCTGGTATCCATTACAAAAATGAACAAGATGGTTGGCGCTATGATTTAGCTTATTTTGTTAATGACGAAATTGGCGACGGTTCTAATTATGATCGTTACTCATTTGATGCGGCCACCACAGCCGATTCACCATATGAAGAGGCAGGACAAATCAATGCTCGAGTTGAACGTGAATTTACTTCTGGTGAAGTCAGTCATAAGTTAGGTGGTTCATTACAATACAGCCAATTAGATTTTATGGCTGATGCAGCTACCGTAGTAGGTGAAGACACCAATGGCCTTGCCGCTGCAGCGCATTGGCAACTTGACTGGAAACAATGGCAATTACAATTACAATATATTCATTATGACTATGATATAGACAACAGTGAACGTATTGCGTTGAGTGCATTTCAATATCCATTTGAAATTGCTGCTGAAGCCGATGTTGCTACCGTTAACATTGCTAAATCGTTTGACGTTGATTGGGGACCAATCACTAATTTAAATTTTTACAACGATTACAGCCAGGTAATGGCATCGGGTCAAGGACTTGATGATTCTATCCAGAATGTGACTGGTGTTGCCATCACTGCAGGTAAATTTTATTCTTATGTAGATTGGATTGCCGGTAAAAATATGTGGTTTGTTGATGGTGCAGGTGTTGGTATCGATAACGGTGATACATCATGGCATTCACGTTTAAATATTAATATTGGTTTTTATTTCTAATCATTTATGATCTGAAAAAAGCAGTACTTCGTACAGTCCTGTGATACCTAATAGGCATCGATAAATTCGTTTATCGGTGCCTATTTCTATCTATTCTTATAAACTTTGAGTAAAGGACAAACTAACAATGATTAAATACCTAACGGCAATTGGCTTATTGGGATTAAGTTTTGGCTCCGTGGCTGCAAATTGTCCTGATTATCTCAATGTTGACGCTCGTAAATTACACTCAACAGAAAACGTCAATTTATGTGAACTCACCCAAGGCAAAGCCGTATTAATCGTTAATACTGCATCCCATTGTGGATTTACCCCTCAGTTTGAAGCACTTGAAGCATTACACAAACAATATGCCGACAAAGGTTTAGTAGTGATTGGCTTTCCATCAGATGATTTTTTCCAAGAAGAAAAAGACGAAGCTAAAACTGCCGATGTTTGTTTCATTAATTATGGTGTTACGTTTACCATGGTGGCAACATCACCTGTTAGAGGCGGTGAGGCTAACTCAGTATTTAAATACTTAGGCGACAAAACTGGCGAACCTAAATGGAATTTCTACAAATACGTAGTTTCCGCTGATGGCCAAACCGTACAACAATTCAGTTCTCGTGTGAAACCTGATAGCGAAGAATTGAAAAAAGCGATTGAATCAGTTTTGTAATCGTTAGCTAAACAGGGCCGTTTAGCTTAGCGACTAAATAAAGCGGATAAATAAAGCGACTAGATAGAGCGACTTAATAGAGCGACTAAATAGAATGACCTAAGCGAGTTAGCTAGGGTAAATAAATATTTGCCGAGTGCGGGTTAATTTGATGATAAAATCGATACCTAGCGCTCTTTTTGTTTTAAATGAATGCGATACAATTTTGATTTAAGCTCATGAGATATCCAAAGTGAGCTGTATTTATAAATCCATATCAATAACGGAGAAGATACTTTGGCTAGATTTTCAGGGTTAGATAAAGACACCGGCCACAAAGCTCGTGGCAAAACTGGTGTATTATTATTGAATCTAGGTACACCAGATGCACCTACTGCATCAGCTGTTCGCATCTATTTAGCTGAGTTTTTGGCGGATCCTCGAGTAGTCGAAATTCCAAAGCTGATATGGATGATTATTCTTCATGGGATTATTTTACGTATTCGTCCTGCTAAATCAGCAGCCTTATACAAACAAGTCTGGACCGACGAGGGCTCTCCTTTACTGGCTATCAGCCAACGTCAACAAGCCAAACTAGCCAAACATCTTCAAGCGCAAGGGTTCGATGCAAGTGTACATTTAGCGATGCGTTATGGTTCGCCATCAACGTCGAGCACCTTACAAGCTATGCATAAACAAGGCGTAGATAACCTAGTTGTTCTGCCTTTATATCCGCAGTATGCTGCGCCAACAACGGGTTCAGCATTTGATGCTTTAGCTAAAGAATTAATGAAATGGCGATATATCCCTGCACTGCATTTTATAAACACCTACCATGACAACCCTGATCTTATTGATGCGCTTGCAGCATCTATCCAAAAAGATTTTGATCAGCACGGTAAACCGCAAAAACTAGTGATGTCTTACCATGGTATGCCTGAGCGTAATTTGCATTTAGGCGATCCCTATTACTGTTTCTGCTTGAAAACGACTCGTTTAGTGGTCGAAAAATTAGGCTTAAGTGAAGACGATTACGTTGCAACATTCCAGTCTCGCTTTGGCAAGGCTAAATGGTTACAACCTTATACCGACGCAACAATCGCCAGCCTACCAGCCAAAGGCATTACCGACATCGCCGTCATCTGCCCAGCATTTAGCGCCGATTGCCTAGAAACCTTAGAAGAAATCAAAGGCGAAAATCGTCACGTATTTGAAGATGCCGGCGGCAAAAACTTCAGATACATTGAATGTTTAAATGACAACGACGACCACATCAATATGATGGCAAATCTGGTAAAACCTTTTCTATAGTTATAGGGCGTGACTCTGTCACTGCTAGGGCGCTTCGCTGCTAAGATCCTAGGCCGCTACGCGGATAGTGCGCTGCGCTTCTAGGGCGTGACTTCGTCACTGCTAGGGACAGCTTCGCTGCTAAGATCCTAGGCCGCTATGCGGCTAGGCTGTTACTCGTTTCGCTCGTCATCGCTTGTTACCGGCTCTTTCTTTGCTGTATATTTTGATTTTATAGCCTCTAGCCGCGTAGCGTCCTAGCAGCGCAGCGCTCTAGGCTGTTGCTTTTGAAGCGTCCCAGTCCCTACGCTTTTAGCTTTATATCCTCGCCTCTGCTTTTATGATTTGTTAAACTCAAATAATGTTTTACTGCTAAAGAAATAATATGAGAATAGATCCCAATATCGCATTAGTTTATAGCACTGATAAAGGTCGTATTGATCAGCCAAAGCCACAAGCTGAAGTACCCACTGGCGACGGTATAGTGCGGATCCATAAAGACAGTAAAGGGCGTAAAGGTAAGGGCGTAAGTGTGATCAAAGGGCTCGAATTAGATGAAAAAGCCTTAAAAGACCTTGCGCAAAAATTGAAGAAACAATGTGGCTGCGGTGGTACAGTGAAAGACTTCTGCATTGAAGTACAAACTGACAATCGCGAACAAATAAAATCCATATTAGAAAAGTTAAATTTCACTGTGAAATTAGCGGGTGGATAATACAAAACGCTAAAACACTATTGGGGATAGCATATGGATAATTTCAAAGACCACTTTTTAATTGCAATGCCATCATTAGATGACACATTTTTCGAGCGCTCGGTGATATACATTTGTGAGCATGATAAAAAAGGTGCCATGGGCTTAATGGTTAACCGTCCAATCGGTGTTGAGGTTGAAGATCTGCTTGAACAAATGGAACTCTATCTATCGCCAGAGTTTTTATTCTCCTTAGACAGTCAAGTGCTCATTGGCGGCCCTGTCGCCCCCGAACGTGGTTTTGTGTTACACACGCCTCAAAAGCACTGGGTTAACAGCACTGAAATTAGCGAAGAGACTATGTTAACCTCCTCGCGAGATATATTAGCCTCGATTGGTTCTGATAAATCACCCGAAAATTTTATTGTTGCGCTAGGTTATGCTGGTTGGAGTAAAGACCAGCTTGAACAAGAAATTGCCGACAACACCTGGTTGACGATTAAAGCGACACCAGAGTTATTATTTAACGTTGAGCCTGAACAAATGTGGCTAATGGCTACCCAACAGCTCGGGTTTGATATTTGGCAAATGTCGAGCCAAGTCGGACATGCTTAAAAATAGGTCGCTGCGCTTCTAGGGCGGACTGCGTCCTGCTAGGGTCGCTGCGCTTCTAGGACGGACTGCGTCCTGCTAGGGTCGCTGCGCTTCTAGGACGGACTGCGTCCTGCTAGGGTCGCTGCGCTTCTAGGACGGACTGCGTCCTGCTAGGG
>NZ_JACJDU010000062.1:0-22687 GCF_014163715.1 Shewanella sp. SR44-4
CTAACTATTTATCTAACTATTTATAAATTTCAGAATTGTTATTAAGTTAATCTTATGTGGCTAATAACATACGCTGATTATTGTTAGTCCCTATCATCATTTTTATACTTAAACAAAACTTAATCCCAATCGTTAGTATTGTTAAAAGGATGTACTCAATTACATCATTTTAGTCTGAACTGTTTACAATTATTAAGATTTATTGGTCTAATTGGAAAGGCTAACATTGGTATGTTAGTGTAACTAAACAGTAAAATATAATTTGGTTTATTTAAAGCACCGCACTAACAGTGATTTTAATCATCTGGTTTTAATATGGTTAGCGTCATGCTGAAAATATATTTTAATATTATATCTAAATATAAACATCTTAAATCAGAGGTAATAACGAGTTTTATATTTAAATATCGTATTGACATATTCAAGTGGTTACTTTAGGTGGTTTACTCATTTAATTATAGTTGACCATTTAGTAAAGAATAACAATGTAGATATCAAGCAAGTGAATATGATCAACGCATTTTATTCCATCTAGGCAATTGCCATGAACGGCAAAATAGCGATATTGGCGATGCTGTTAAGTCTCTTTTTTATCGCCGCAGTTACAAGTTGTCGCAGTATATGTGTTCATCAGGTCTGCCTATATTCGAATACTAGACACAGAAAAATCGACGTATGTCAGCATAAACGTACGCCTTCACATTGAAACAGAAGGAAACATAGAATATGAACAACTTTGACTTTCACAACCCGACAAAAATTCTCTTTGGTAAAGGCCGCATCGAAGACCTTAACGATCATATTCCAGTAGATGCAAAAGTATTGATTATCTATGGCGGTGGTAGCGCGGAACGAACCGGTGTATTAGGGCAAGTGAGAACAGCACTTTCTGGTCGCACATTGGTGGAGTTCGGTGGCATAGAACCAAATCCTCGTTATGCAACGACCCTTAATGCCGTCAAAGTAATCGCTGATAACAACATCACCTTTTTGCTTGCCGTGGGTGGCGGATCTGTCATTGATGCGACTAAATTTATCGCGATGGCGGCGCTTTATGCTGGTGACCCCTGGGAGATCCTTACTGCCGGCACGGCAAAAGTGACCGCGGCGATGCCGTTTGGAACGGTGCTTACATTGCCTGCAACAGGATCTGAAATGAACAATGGTGGGGTGATAACCAACCCTGAGAAGATAGCCAAGCTTCCTTTTAGAAGTCCGCATTGCTACCCAATTTTTTCGGTCCTCGATCCTGAACTTACCTATACGCTGCCTGCGCGTCAGATTGCCAATGGCGCTGCAGATGCCTTTGTCCATATTATCGAGCAGTATCTAACTTACCCCAGTGGCGCACACGTGCAGGATGGTTTTGCCGAGTCTCTGCTACGCACCATTATTGAGCTTGGCCCTAAAGCGCTAGAGACACCAGAAGATTATGACATTCGTGCAAGTCTGATGTGGACAGCCACACTGGCTTTGAATGGATTAATCGGTGCCGGAGTGCCACAAGATTGGGCTTCTCACATGATCGGACATGAGATTACTGCGCTCAATGATACAGACCACGCCCGTACTCTTGCTGTCGTGTTACCGTCACTATTGAATGATCAGCGTGGCCACAAGCACGAAAAATTACTGCAATATGCTAGTCATGTCTGGGGCATCACCGAAGGCACAGATGCTGTGCGAATTGACGCTGCAATAGACGCCACGCGGGCGTTTTTCGAGCAATTAGGGATCAAGACTCGATTGAGCGACTACGGTATTGCTGCAGCAGAAATTGAACTTATTGTTCGCGCCTTGGAGGAACATGGCATGACAGCCCTTGGCGAACACAAAGACATCACCCCAACTGATGTCCGTCGCATTCTTGAAGCGTCACTTTAAAGGAGATTGAATATGACACAAACAAACACAACTAATCGACAATGGGTTCTTGCAGAACGTCCTAAAGGCGAACCTACGCTAGACACGTTAACTTTGATTGAGACCGCTATCCCTGTTGCTAACGACAAACAAATGCTACTGCGGACTGAATTCCTTTCGCTCGACCCCTATATGCGCGGGCGGATGAGCGATGCACCATCTTATGCAGACCCTGTCGAAATAGGCGCGGTGATGATAGGCGGTACTGTATCTCAAGTTATTGATTCCAATATCGATGGCTTTGCTCCAGGCGACTTCGTGCTTAGTTTTAATGGTTGGCAAGACTATGCTGTTTCCGATGGCACCGGGCTCACTAACCTCGGTAAGTCTTCGACCCATCTTTCATGGGCGCTGGGTATTTTAGGCATGCCTGGGTTTACTGCTTGGGCTGGCCTGAAGCATATTGGTGCCCCTAAAGCTGGCGAGACCATTGTTGTGGCAGCTGCGACTGGCCCGGTCGGGGCCACTGTTGGCCAAATCGGCAAGCTGCTGGGCTGTCGTGTGGTTGGAATTGCAGGCGGCGCGGAAAAATGTGCCTATGCAGTAGATGAGTTAGGCTTTGACGCGTGCATCGACCATAAGGTTGCTGACTTTGCAGACCAACTTGCCAAGGTGAACTCAAACGGCATCGATGTCTATTTTGAAAGTGTCGGTGGTAAGGTCCTTGATGCCGTCATCCCGCTATTAAATCCGAACGCTCGGATCCCACTTTGCGGGCTGGTGTCACAATATAACGCAACCGAATTGCCAGAAGGGCCAGATAGAATGAACTGGCTGATGGGTCAGATCCTGCGTAAGAAAATTAAGCTGCAAGGTTTTATTATTTTTGATGACTTTGGCCATCTGTATCCCGACTTCGCCGCCGAGATGACTGGTTGGGTTAAAAGCGGCAAGATTAAATACCGAGAAGAGATTATCACAGGGCTCGAAAATGCTCCTCATGCATTTATAGGCCTTCTTAATGGCGAAAACTTCGGTAAACGTACAATCCATGTTGGTCAAAAGTAACAGGTCAATATTTTACCATCTTGATGGTTCTGACTTCGCCCTCGGGCGATAGCTTTTGCAAAACAACACCGGGGGCCGGTTGTTAAATACCCGTCTCCTGTTGGTACATTACCCAAAAAAGGTAAATATTATGACATATGAAACACGCAATCCTTACACTGGTGATCTTCTGGTAACGTTCCCAGATGCAAGCGACTCAGAAGTAAAGCAAGCAATTGAAAATGCGCATGATGCTTTTTTACTTTGGAAAAATACTGGGTTTACTGAGCGTGCGCGCATAATGCACGCCGCCGCCGAATTATTACGTCGTGACGTTGATTATTATGCCAATTTGCTCACCATTGAGATGGGTAAACTTATATCCGAAGCCAAAGCAGAAATAGCGTTGTCAGCAGATATCTTCGACTACTATGCAAATAATGCACAGAAATTGCTGGCTCCACAAAAGCTACCGGTTGCCGACGCTGATGCGGAAATTTTGTGTGAGCCGCTGGGTGTATTATTGGCGATTGAACCATGGAACTTTCCTTTCTATCAGGTGGTTCGTATCGCTGCACCACAAATATCTGCTGGTAATACACTGTTGCTCAAGCATGCGTCTAACGTTCCGCAGGCCGCGGCTGCATTCGAAAAATTAATGCTCGATGCTGGTTTACCTCAAGGTGTGTTCAAAAATCTATACGCTACAAGGTCGCAGATAGAAACGATCATTAACGATCCGCGCGTTCAGGGCGTAGCATTAACAGGGTCGGAAAGGGCCGGTGCAGTCGTTGCGGCCCAGGCAGGCAAGGCATTAAAGAAATCGACTCTTGAACTTGGCGGTGCTGATGCATTAGTTGTTCTAGCCGATGCAGATATGCAGAAAACAATTAACTGGGCGGTTCTAGGACGACATTGGAATGGTGGTCAGGTCTGTGTGTCATCAAAACGAATGATCATTGTGGATGAGGTGTATGATCGGTTCCTTGAAGGATATATTGGTGGTACTGCGAATCTCAAAGCGGGTGATCCGTTCGAGCCAAGCACAACGCTAGCGCCACTTTCATCTAGGGCGGCAGCCGATGAAATCAAGGATAAGATTCGCCAGGCGATTTCTTACGGGGCTACCGCAACTGAGGTTGGGCCAATTGTCCCTGATTCAGGCAATTTTGTTCAGCCGACCATTTTGACTGACATTGCAGAAGACAACCCCGCACGTTATTGGGAATTCTTCGGTCCTGTTTCTATGATGTTTCGCGCCAAAGATGAAGATGACGCGGTCCATATAGCCAATGATTCACCGTTCGGTCTGGGCGGTTCGGTATTTACTGCCAACCCAATCCATGGTGCAGAAGTGGCGAAACGAATATCCACAGGTATGGTCTTCGTCAATCACCCGACAATGGCTAAGGCGGATTTACCATTCGGTGGTGTTAAACGTTCAGGTTACGGCCGCGAGCTAGTCGGTCTCGGCATCAAGGAGTTTGTTAACCACAAACTTATCGCCATTGTTGACATCGACGCTCCGTTCTAGCGCTAATTGCCAATCCGATGTCTAGTCGGATTGGCTTATCCAGTAAGGACATAAATCGGTAAATAGTGAGTTGTTTAGCGATATCAACATAAACACTTCTAAGCATGCAAAAATATCAAAATAGTTAACTTTGCAACGTTTAGCGCCCTCGGCAATTAATTTTCGTTAAATAACTTAGCCAATCACGGAACACTGTCGACTATCACCACATCATCGGAGCCAGTAACCGAGACTAAAAGTCTTAATGCAAAACATATCCCCAATTCAGTACTGGCCAGCCTTGTTTGCGAAAACTGAATAAGCCTCCAATTGTCCTTATTTCAAGCACTTCTAAAGCGCTAGCATCAGCAGGACACCGTCTTTTCATCATGAGAGATGAGGCTAACATTAACAAATCATCCACACGTCATCATCGTATGTGTCATCATCGTATGTGTCATTGATTATGTGTTATTGATTATGTGAATTTGTTCAAATCTAGAAATCGATTAGTGTTATTTGAAATTAAAAGATATAACTTTTTCGTCACGATAAACCCAGTGCTATTTTTGCAGCTAACGATGATATGGCTGCTGCGGTGATGTCTATTGCACAAAGCCAGGGGATTAATGTGCCAAATGATTTATCGGTTGTTGGCTTTGATGATACAACCCTCGCAACGGTCGTGTGGCCAAACATTACCACGGTAAGACAGCCTATTGATGAAATGGCAACGTTAGCTGTCAGCTTATTTACCTCAAATAAAAACAAAGACTTTTCAGGACTAAAAAACAGTCAGTTGCGTCATATTCTCGAATTTGAAATTATTCAAAGAGAGTCGAGTAAATCAATTGTCTAGCAATGACCTATTCTACGGATGATGAAGTGTTTGTTTACGAAAAATACAAATACAATCAATAATTTAAGCAGGTTAATTTGTGGTGATCGTTGATAAAACGCATCTAAGCCACAACGATGATAAGTATTGTTGTAATATTGTGCATTGGTGATGTGCAGTAGAAATTGATTTTGTTTCATGCATTTACAATTATGTTTTTGGTGAGTAAAGTGATTATCAACGTCTGTTGAATATGACTTTTTTACTACTACACAGTTGTTCAACGGCAATCTCCAGAGTGTGTATGTACAACCAAGCTCGCTATATTAAATTGGATCTTACCTGTGAATTTTATAAACGAAGTTATTGATGAAGAAACCATCCCTGCTGATTGTATTAGTAACTTAACCGTTGATAATCTTATTTTTACCCTTCATGACAGCAAACTTAAAGTCTTATTGATTAAATACAATAAAGGCCTAGCAACCAATAAATGGGGCTTAGTCGGTCACTGGGTTCGCAGTGACGAAAACCTCGAGACTGCGGCATCGCGAGTTGTAAAAAACACAGCCGGGGTCGAAAACTTATATTTAGACCAACTAGGTGCCTTCGGTGATGTTGACCGTTACCCAGCCAGACGAATTATTACCATTGCGTTTTATTCGTTGGTCCGCTTTGACGAAACCAATTTATCGCATGGTCCAAATGCCATAGAATGTGAATGGTTTGATGTAAGACAAGTCCCTAAACTGATGTTTGACCATGATAATATTTTGGCCAGTTGCCTTAATCACTTAAAATACAAAGTCAGACATGAACCGATCGGTTTTAGTTTGTTACCTGAAAAATTTACCTTATTACAACTACAAGATTTATATGAATCTATTCTCGGTGTGACATTAGACAAACCCAATTTTCGCCGAAAAATATTAAAGATGAATTTATTAATTGACTGTAATGAGAAGCAACGTAATGTTGCCCACAGAGCAGCGTCATTGTATCGATTTGATGTGCATGTTTATGAAAAACTGACTCAATTTGGTTTTACGTTCGAATATTAATATTCCCTAATCTCAGATGCATCTGCAGAGCAGCAAAATCAAGTATGGTATCAACATATCTATCAACCATTACAAAATGACCCACTAATAAAAGATGCCCACAAAGCATTACTCCTATGGCGTGACAGTATGACTGTGTCATTGGTTACTGGGCTGTTAATGGTAATTGGAGGGGTAAATGTACCTTGGGTCGCAAAAATATTTGATCACTATTCTCTAAGCGTTCCCTTCTGTTTTGCCTTTGCCTGCGGACTTGCTGCGAATAATTGCGGTAAAAGAATGGTGACTAATACGGTTGCCATTTGGCTACGGCACTAAATTTCACAATCTAAATAGAAAACCGCAGGTGTTCAAATTAACCAAATAGTAGAGTTAAGTCGCTTGTCATGAGTAGGCGGTTCAGAGCTGTGGTTGAAAAGACAAGCCATTTTGAAAAAGTACATTAATCTACTTGGTGTACATCAGGTGTTGATTTAAAGTACGTCAACTGGATTGTGTGGCTGTAAATTATTCATCGTGCCGGTAATGGTAGTGGTCATACTTTTGAGGTTCAAAAATCACTTGTGCCAACATGTTTGGCACGAAATGGACACAAAACGTCATTTTGGTGTTTTTTGCCTATTGTTGTGAGTTTTATTTACTTTATAGACTGATTTTAACAAGAATGAAATTGTATGACTTATAGATTCGAAAAATGACTGGTTGGCACGAGGCTAATACGATTTGGCACAGATATATTTTTACCGTAGAGAATTTGGTAATACAGAAAGGCTTTTAAAACGAGGAGTTACAGCAAGAAATGGTACACCCGAGTGGACTTCGCTTTACCACATGAATACCGACCCCTACCGCCGCCGTTAACTAAGAGAGGGTAGTGCTCTAACCAGCTGAGCTATGGGTTTATTAGCTTGTGAATATTAACTATTAATTTTAGACACAAAAAAACCAGCTTTCGCTGGCCGTATTCTCTTGTATAAGAGAATTGGTACACCCGAGTGGACTCGAACCACCGACCCCTACCATGTCAAGGTAGTGCTCTAACCAGCTGAGCTACGGGTGTATTGTTTACTTTTATTACAATTCCAATGTTTAGACTCTTTGAAAAGAGTGGTACACCCGAGTGGACTCGAACCACCGACCCCTACCATGTCAAGACGTTAAAAATATTATTTCTTAAACCCCCTCAGCGCTACACCTTTTGCCTATACCCCTTAACTAATATGAGTTTTTCAAATAAACGGGCATCTCATTTTCGATAATTCAAGAAAATATTCACAATATTTTTGCTTGAAATAGGCACGATTTAGGCACAATATAGAAATGTCCAAATTGACCACTATTTTGTTGTTTAGGGGGAGTGATGAACGAACATGCTGAGCATTTCAATAAGAGTTTAGATAAGTTGCTAGTCGACGTTAAACTCGAGATGGTTGCATTTAATCAAATTCAACTTGAGCGTTCGCTTAAAACCTTCTGTGAATCGTTTAACCTTCTTAGTACTCTAAAACCAAGCTCAGATGATAGCGTCGAATCCCCCGCATCAATATTGCTCGATTCATACCAAGCACCCTTGTTAGCAAGTAAAACTGAGGCAGGTTATTATCGTTTAATTTCTGGTTTATTGACTTATCAAAAGTTATGTAAAATATATGCTGGTGATGCCAAAGCTCTAGTACCTTGTATTGTGTTACCTCGGCGCCCTAATAAAGACACACTCCATTTATTAATGCTCAATGATATTGTTAGGCCGTTATTAAAACAGTTTGTTAATGTCACAGGAGATTCAATCACTCAATCTTTATCTGCATGGTTTGTCACTGATGAACAACCATCAGTTTTTAACTCCCCACAATGGCAGTCGCTGTTTCCAATGATAAAAACCAAAACACAATTGTGTGAGTGGTTACATGTCAGCACTAAAACGGTCAGATTAAAATGACAAGTATCAAGCAACATTTAATAGAGCATATATGTCGATATTGCGAACTCAAAAAGCCGCACATTGGTAAAGATGAGGTCAGTGAAGATTTAGATGATTTTGTTGATCGTATTTTTGCCCCTGAATCACTAGGAGGGCTTAAACAAGTTATTAGATTGATCGCCCGTGTTAGAAATATATCCTTTCACTCAGCACAATCGATAATGAAAGAGTTAAATTTAGCAACCTATATTTTTGATGCATTACACAAGTATAGTTTTGATATCGAGGACCGTTATATCAGCAATGAATATCATCGGACCAAGTATCAAAAAGGGTGGTGCAGTGAATATCCCTTTTATGTTGTATTGCTTAAATCTTATGAATACAACCTGACGATAAAATCATGCGAATTATTTGCTACATTCATCAAGCACTATTACTCAGTGTTAGATACCCTCAGAGACAAAGACTTAGCCAGGGAATCTTCAACCAGGGAAGAAGATGCCTGTTCTAATTTCAGGCTTTTCATGAGAACCAATGTTGCTGAACTGAATTTTGTACGCGAGACAATTCCCAATACAACAGGTGATTCACCAGCGGCCATTGCCCACCAATTAGATCAATATCTCACTAGTAAAGAAACATGGCCATATCTACCACATAAAAATTATCTTCGAATACTGTGTCATTTCTTTTCCAACGATTGGAAACCAGCAAAACATATCACACGAAGAAGACCTGCAATTGATAGAGTACCTAAACGGTATGCAGATCCAATAGCCATTCCGATTGTTGGTGCTCACAATGATATTTTCGCATTAATTCCAGATGAACCATTAATACCAAACAGTGAAGGTTTAAATGATGATGATCAATATGCTGCTCAGACATTTGTAATTAATAACCGTGACGTTGATACAAAACGTGATAAAACAGAATTACTCGACACTGCTATTCCTTTCAATAAGCACGTACAAAACCGAACTGCTATTGATGTCACCGCAAGTGTTCGGCGCTCTCATAATATGGGCATACAAAATACACAATTATTAATGCCTGAAGAGCTTAATTTCCTCATTGAAAAATTAATCCTGATGGGGCATCGACCAGGCAACCGCGAAATGGCAATAGTGATTTGGCTAATGTTGTTGCTAAGTAAATCTATAGAAGAAATACAAAGCTTAGTCGTGTTTACAGACTTATCTAAAAACCAGCAGGGCTTGTATATCGATGAACTAGGGCAAGGGTGGTGGTTTTTCTATGTAAGCCATTCAGCAAAAGCTAAGCTGGATAACGAAGGGCTAAGAGAAGTTAAAGAGGAGGTTTTTACACCATGCCCAGAGTTTTTACAAAAACTCATAGTTGAAAATCGGCAGACTCAGTTAACCGGACCTATCCTTAAGGAAAAAGATTCAAAAAGAATTACGAGTTCAGTCGTTCGAAAACTAAAAAAGCTATCAGATCGACATGCTTCAGGCCGCGTAAGTGTCCGACGTTTGGTTAACTTTGTTAGTTATTATCTAAATTCAACTGATGTTATCGATCCTATTTTTATCGACTATAGCTATGCAGTGCAAATGTACACTACTCGTGTTGCGAGAAGTTACGCGAATGTCAGGGATCATTTTAGAACCGAGCAACTCTCTAAATTATGGCAAAATGTTGAACAAGATATTCAGCTGTTCACGGGCAAACCACTACCGGTTTCATTATTTGAGCTTAGACATTTTGATCAAACAAATCCCTTCTTGGGGTCATCATTCACACCGACAAATGATGCCATAGCAACCTTAATTAACTCGTTAACAAAGCGAGTGTCGGCGTCTATACCTGGTTTTCAACATCGATTGCTAGATATGATTGAATATCATAATGCATTTACCGCTTATACAGCTTGGATGTTGCTATTTGGAACGGGCTATAGAGCTGCTTGGAATCCGTTACCAACATTTGCCTTATTTTTACCGTCACTAAATTTAATGGGTATAAGTGATAAAGACGATTCTGACTTTAGTCATTCTCGTATTGTCGCAGTGCCCAATGTTTTAGTATCTCAATTGAAAGAATATAAACGTCACTTAGGGTGCTTACGTTCATTGTTGCGTATGTTACTGCCAAAGATGTGCAGTACGATTGACAACATAGTTGACGTTCAGCAAAACGTGTTGAGCTTTAATCATACTCAGGCAACACAATGGTACAAAGTCATCCGTAATTCACGTAAACAACAAGGTCCTTTCTTTTTTTTACATAGACAAGGCAATAGTGTTGTAGCGACAAATTTATCACCATCAGAGCTTGTTAACTATTGTAAAAACATAATACAGCTGCCTGCTAATGCTGGACGACATTGGTTGAAATCTCATTTACTAGAGAAAGATATTTGTCCTGAGTTAATCAATTTCCAAATGGGTCATTGGCAAGCCGGAGAAGTGCCATTAGGTCATTATTCAGCTTTAAGCCATGTTGAAGCCATCAATGAAATAGTCCCTGTGCTTGATGAGTTATTTGAGGAGGTTGGATGGAAATCATTAAAGTCCGTCATTTCATAAGAAAACTCAATGAAAATGGAAAATTACACCCTTTATATCGAGAGGTGTTTGATGCTTTCGTTGAACAAAATGAACATGCATTTGAAGACTATAATCACAGCAAAGTTGATGATGTTCATGGCAAAGAGAAAGTTGAAGAGGATTTTTATCAATCTTATAAAAACTTACTTGGGCATTTAAAAAAACGATTTATTCAATCAGAAACAAAAATTTTACCTGAAGAACTAGAGGCGTTAATTGCGCAACTAAAACCAGCGGTGTTGAGTAAGCAAACGCAATTATTGATTTTGCAATCAATACTCAATTATGCCAAAAAACACCATGGTATAGATTCACCCAACATACCGTCTATTGTTACTCTTAAACGAGATAAACCTATTATATCGCCGGTTGAGCTCGTCAAGCTGCCAATTGTTGATATGCTTTACTCGCTACTCGATAAAGAATTAATTAGCCCAAATAGAGCTCTATCTAATAACGAAAAACTAGGGCGAGCAGCACTGTTAGTTTATTTAACAGTGAATGTGAGTAAGACTCAGGAGCTTCTTTCGATCCTTGAGCATCCTCAGGATGTGTTTTATGTCGGAGGAATTTGTTATTGGCAAAAACAGCAGCGAGCAACAGAGCCAACAAGATACATATTGAGTGATGTTGCGGTAATGGCATTACAACAATTGGCTAACGTAAAACAAGACACATTAAAGATCCAAACGTGTATCCTCAAGTATTTAAATACAGCATCTGAATTTGATTGGTCAGATCTATCAATGCTTAAATTACGTACGCTTAGAAAAATTCACAACATACTGCACTTAGGACCAGTACAGTATCAAATGTATTTTTTACCCAGTGTGAGCCAAGCGCTACCAGAGCATGCTTTTATGCGAATATTAACAAATAAAGCATGCTTACATTTCGAGCCGCATTTGTTAGGGGTAAGTGATCAAGGCACAAACGAATTTAAGCAATGGCGACATGTGGCGAACAAAAACCATTGCTTTATCGCTATTGTTACTACATTAAAACAACTAGATGACATTTATTCGGATTTAATCAAAGAAGCATCAAGATCAGCATGTTTAGATACTTTGAGTAAAAAGCTTAAGTCATTAGATGTAACCGCCAATCCTTATCTCTGGCTGTTATGCTCTTGGTTATTTTCACTGTTAAAAAATGGAGGTACCTACAAGCGCCGATTAAAGTTGGCCACTGCAGTGGATTATGTCAGAAGTTTGAGCAAGCCGTTTCTCGCCGTATTTAGTACATGCGATATAGAGTTATTATCGGGTGAAGATTGGGCTGATAAGCTCAATGAATCAGCAGAAATGTTTACCTCAGCACAACGAAAAAAGTATGTGTATTATTTCGCACAGTTTTTAGTCGAAACAAATTTAGTTCGAGATCTCTGCCTATCCGATATTGATGTTATTGGTAGTTCTAGTGAAGTTGACGCGAATTTAATTTCACCAAGTCATATTGATGAAGTCATGGAATATCTCACAGATCATGTTCAAGATGTTCTTGTTTATCAATATGCTTATTTTTTGTTATGTTTTTGCTTTTACAGCGGCTTGCGAAGAAATGAAGCTGCAAAATTAACCTGGGCTGACTTTTCATTTGCAGTCAATACGCCAGCCAAAGATGCATTTGACTATGTGCAGCTTTCGGTTAGACCCAATCAGCATCGCACGCTCAAAACGACTTCTGCTCGTCGTGAGTTACCATTAGATGCGCTTTGGCCAAAGACAGCCATAGAAAAGTTACGGGTGCGATATCAAATACAGCAACACTCAGGTGCAAACAAAAAGGCGCTATTGTTTGACGATGCAACTCGAGTTAATCAGGCTTATGAGTTAATAACAGATTTAATCCGTCACTTTACTCAAGACTACACTTTACGAATTCATCATCTTCGTCATAGTTTTGCTAATTGGTCTTGGTGCCGCTTAAATCCAAGAACCATAAAGCAGGGGCGTGTACAACTAACGATGTTCGGTCATCAAATATTTGATGATGATTATCTACAACGGTTACAAACTCGATTACGCTATAATATGAATAGCCGTAAAAAAATGTTCATTTTGGCTCATTTGATGGGACATAAAGATGTTCAATCAACGTTAAATAGCTATTTACACCTTAAAGATATTTTGTACTACCTAGACTTAAAGCCTTACTTTACGTTAACTAAGTATTTTACTTCAGAATGTGTTGGGCGAGTATCTTGGCTAGAACCTGAGCCCGGCTTAAGTTTGGCCGAAAGGTTAAACTATTACACTCGAGATACAGAAGCGAAATTAGCGATAAAGCCTGCACCATTAACGTCATCCTTGTCGGTTCCAACATTTTCAACGTATGTCCAAGAAATAAAACCCAATATTGAGATAAGCAGCATGACTTGGGCTCGCGCACTGAACGCCTTGAAAGTCAGCTCGGTTATAGAGTCTTCTCAATATTACAATGTTCCACTCGAAGAGTTACAGCAACTACTTAATAATGCTGAGCAAATACATCAACATTACCCGCGCATAGGTAAGCGACTTCCATTGATCCCAGCCTTTCCAAGATTACATAATGACGAATATGTTGCCAAAGATGATGCAACTGTTGCTAAATCCAGTAAAGTATTTATGTATCTTTGCGACAAATTCGACAAGAGTATAGGGGTTGAACCGTTAACCTTAGCTAACGTGAGGTTGAGCATGGAAATATTAAAATACGCCGTACCAGGTAAAGGTTATGAGTTGAGGTGTCCGGACTCAACATTATCAAGAATGTTTATGCGTTTTTGTCAACTTTTAGGCTTAAAGGGTAGGCATTTAGTATTCACGTTTTACAGGGCCGATTTAACTATTGAAGAGTCAAAGCACATTGAAATTCGGTGGAAAAAAACAATCTCAGATTTTGGTTTTAATCCTAAAAACTTTTTATTTGCAAAAGAGGATCAAGGACTCTACTTAGGTAACCATGATGGTAATGGTTTTTTAGAAATCGCATTGGTCAACAATGGATATAAGCGGGTACAAAGACATCAAAGCCTGTTTAGCTTTTTGCATTTTCTACTGATTTTGAGCTACGAGAACAAATAAAGTGTTAGCTTACTTATGTCCCATTCCAATTCAGTGCTGCTTTCCCTAACATTTTTCAGTTTCCTCATGCCTAAACTATTATAATGCGATAAACCATAAAATATTCCTCATATTTAGTATGAGTGATCATGTAATGCGAGTAAAAATAGAACACCATGACGATGGTGATGTACTATCAAAAATAGGTAATACGAAATGTTAGTTTTTAACTGCACCAAAGCCGCAGTAGAGTTTTTTACGGTTACACGTCAAGGCCAAAAGGTTTCAGATCTAGAGCCTGCGCCACATAAAACCATCGCAGAGTCGATTGAAACGCCTGTTTTTCCAAACGGTGTTGATACCGACAACAATGGTGAATTTCAATGGCAGTGGGTACTACATTGTGTATCCATTAAACGCAAAAGATACTTAATGGCGATGGATTATCAAAGTCGTTTTTGTATAACAGTACTAGCAGGAAAGAAAGGTGATATTTATCAGTTTCTCAATACCTTTGAGCCAATGCTAAAGGCGTGTTTTCACAGTCTAGCCAATGAAAGCGGTGTTGATACGGTCGAGGTAGAGAACTGTGTTGACCATTATGACAGAGAAGTTAATGACTGTGCCTTCTACCCTCGAAGTGACCGTAGCGTGCAAGCTCACCTAAATGACGTTCATTGGCATCTTGAACGTCACTGCTATGAAGATGGAATGTTACTTGAAGATGTTGATCTACTTGGCTTTAACTTATTTTCAGGTCAGTTTCCTCGTAATAGTAAGCACAAGAAGGAGCACTTTTTCCCTAATGAAGAATTTGTTAACCAGTGGCAACAGTGGGCATTAAAGCCTCAACCAGTGGATATGAGTAATGTCATCGTGTTAAGCCATCGCAGACAATAGAGGATAAGAATAACTTTTTGTAGCGACTCAGCTGACACTCCCCGCCTAAAAGTTCTCTGCAAATTGAGCAAGTTAAAAGAGGTAATTGATCAAGTAAGTTTGAGCATGCTTAATAACGCGTTGATGTGCAAAGGCGTGCCAGTCGAATACTGCTGGCACATTTATGCCCCAAAACGTGTCACAGCTCGAAGGCTAGCTCTTGCTTAATCTGATAGTTTGAGATATATAAAGTAATGAATACCCAAAAGTATTACCTGACTATGAGGGGTTTCAAAAATCGTTACGGTGAATCAGACTTGCCTAGTCTGGTTCACGGGCTGAACACCATCATTTCACGTTAGCTTTTGGCTAAAGGGCTCTCTATAGTGTACTTGTAAAAATCGAACACTCAGTAAAATCGGCGTTTATAGTTTATTTTAGAGTTGCTTCCAACATAGCTCTAACATCGTTAGTTTCCCGCAAACGTTTTACGCCAAGCACTTGGGCTAACTTGAAAACGTTGATTAAAATGTTGCCTAAATGACGTTGCAGTCTGAAAACCAACCATTTCAGACACTTTTTCTACAGGAAGTCGTGTACTTTCAAGAAGCTCAAGGCTACGTTGCAGACGAGCATTCACAAGCCATTTTCCAAATGACATACCGGTAGCGTTGTTGAAATGCCGAGTAAAGGTACGGCGACTCATAAATAATTGGTCTGCTAAATCAGCGATGGAATATTGTTTGTCGAGGTTTTCACGTAAATAATCCAGTAACCGATTGACCTCTGCATCTTGAGTTGATTTTGGGATGGGTTGTGCAATAAATTGTGCCTGGCCGCCTTCTCTGTGTGGCGGTACAACTAAGATGCGCGCAACTTTATTCGCTGTTTTTGTCCCATAAAAAGACCTCACAATATACAAGCAACAGTCTAAAGCGGCTGCAGTACCTGCGGAAGTGACTACACGGTCGCTTTCAACATAAAGTGCGTTCGTATTTAGCTTTATATTTGGAAAACGAACAGTAAAATCGTCCTCTGCCATCCAATGAGTTGCCGCTTCTTTTTCATCTAATAGCCCTGAGTAGGCTAATGCGTAAGCACCATAGCAAAGCCCCACGACCGTAGATCCTCTTTCATGAGCTCTAACCAATACTTCAGAAATATTGGAAGCAGGCGGACTTTCTAGGTCATGCCACCCTGGAATGACGACTATATCTGCCAACTCAACGAGTTCTAATCCACCATCAGGCTGAACTGTCATACAATTGTCAGAGTGTTGTGGCTTACCATCAATTGACACGATCTTTAAGTCAAAAATGGGTTTGCCATCTGGCTGCATCGAAAAAACGGCTTGAGGCACAGCGACATGAAACACGCTGAAATGAGGGTAGAGAATCAAAGCGACAGTTGGTACTTGCATGTGCAAAGCGCTCCCAAGTGAATCGTCATATCATTATTTGGCCCAATTGTTTCGATATTTGTCTCTTGGGTCAATATTCCCTCTCGTAAATACCGAAGATAATGTCTCATATTAATCAACCGCCAAAGAGATACATTATGAAAAACAAAGCTATCACCATCCTATTTACCTTAGGGCTTGCAACCATCATAAATAGCACCAATGCATTAGCTGAATCGGCTCCAACGCTGCATTCAGAACCACAGCAGGTTCAGTTTCAGCATATTCGAAATGCAACATCTAAACTCGCTTATGGTGACACAACATTTTTAATCGATCCTATGCTGGCAAAGAAAGATACCTATCCTGGTTTTGCCGGTACTTATCGTAGTGAAATACGTATACCAATGATCGATTTACCCATGTCAGCTAAAGCTGTAATTGACAATGTAGACGCTGTTATTGTCACTCACACACATCTTGATCATTGGGATGATACAGCACAAAGTGTAATTCCTAAAACGATGCCTTTATTTGTTCAAAATGAAGAGGATGCAAATACTATTCGCGCTCAAGGCTTTAAAGATGTGCGTGTGTTAGGCATTAAAACTCAGTTCAATGGTATTCGTTTAACCAAAACAGGTGGGCAGCATGGCACGGATGAAATGTATGCAATCCCAGAGTTAGCTAAATTGTTAGGAGAAGCTATGGGGGTGGTGTTACAAGCAGATAATTACAGTACTGTATATTTTGTCGGTGATACCATTTGGCGTAATGAAGTGGAAAATGTTCTAAATGAATTTAAGCCTGAAGTAGTTGTTCTTAACACGGGTGATGCTCGTTTAGACGGCCTTGAAGGTTCTATTATCATGGGTGAACAGGACACACTTCGAACGATTAAGCATGCACCTCAAGCTAAAATTGTTGCTGTACACATGGATACGGTCAATCACGCAGCATTGACTCGTAAAGAGCTCAGGGAGTTCGTGCAAGAAGAAGGCATTGAAAAACAAGTATTAATTCCTGAAGATGGTGAATCGTTGAAGTTATAAGTATAGCTTCTTGATTAATTAGTCGTGGGTAAGGAACAAAGGGGGTATAAGTGAGTACTCGAAGTAGTGAGTGAATCACTCTACACCAGTCTGATTCACGCCATCCGCTAAAACCCGCCCTATCGCCCCGTTTGCAGCTGTTCTGGGGCGATTTTTTCCCTTAAGATGAATCAGATCTCTAGAGAATTGATTCATGACCCCGTTATGCCAATTCCGACTTGTGATATCGAGTGTTGGTTAGTTTGCAACCAAACGAAACATTATTATTAGAATAGCTAATCCGAATCTGACTAATAAGAGTGAATTATCTAACAAGGTTTTATCCAAAAGTTTGTTAGATAGAACACAAGCCATTTTGTTTTTCGTAAAAAAATATCATTCTCCCATAAATATCTATTTTTTATATGTTTCGATTTGTCAGACTATGGGTTTATTTTATATGCGGTCATGTCAGTGATTAGGTTCGGCGACAGAACTGCAACTAAACCCATTGTTAGGGTAAATAAAAGGAAAGTAATTAATCTTTTCGTGCATTTTTCTGTATTGCTTGGGCGTTTTGTTCACCGACAATATGCAATGTTCGCTGAGGGAATGGGATGGTTAGCCCTGCGACTTCTATTGCTTCTTTCACTCGCTTATTTAAATCCCAGTACGCTGACCAGTAATCTTCATTTTTTGCCCATACTCTTAGCTGAATGTTCACTGCACTATCGATCATTGATGCAACCATCACTTGAGGCGCAGGTTCAGCTAACAATCTTGATTCACTCTCAGCAATTTTCTTTAATACAGCAAACCCTTCATTAATAGAGTCTGAATATGAAATACCCACAATAATATCCATACGTCGTTTACCATTACGAGTGAAGTTTTTAATATTATTACCCCATAGCATGCTATTAGGTGAGGCAATATATAATCCATCAGTGGTTTCAAGAATGGTTGTAAATAAATTTATTTCTCTAACGGTACCTTGCGTTCCACCAAACTCAATAAAATCGTCGGCGCGAAATGGGCGTACTATTAGTAACATAATACCTGCGGCGATATTGCTTAACGTGTCTTTCAGAGCCAGTCCAATCGCTAAGCCCGCAGCACCAACCAGCGCGATTAAGCTCGCTGTATTGACGCCAAAAATATCCAGAATAAATACACCACCAATGACATAAACCGCGTAACTGGCTATTGTTGAAAATAACGGGATTAATGTTTTATCAAGCCTGGTTCTCGTATTCGCGATTGCTTTACGAACCGTTTTGGCTATTAATGAGCTAGCGATCAGTATGGCAACTGCCAATAACAAATTATACCCGAGTGTTATAATTGTTTGTGAGTGATCAGACCAAAACTGCATGAGTGATTCTTTCATATCATTTATTCCTGTTTTTTGTTAAATAAAGCTAAATGTTAAGGCGTACTTAAAAAGGAGTAAAGCTAAGCAATTACTGATGACACCAACCAGACATTGTAGGCACAAAACGCGATTAATAAACCAACACCTTCATATCGGTTAATACGGCCCGCTCGACGAAAACCATAAGCAATAATCAATAAGGCTACCGTCATGCTCATCATCACTAACCAGTCGCGTGATAGTACTTGTTCAGGTAAGCTGGACATTGGCGAAATAACACCCGCAATACCAACAACAGCAAGTAAGTTAAACATGTTCGAACCAACAACGTTGCCTATCGCAATATCGTGCTCGCCTTTTCTAACGGCTATAACCGAAGCGGCAAGCTCTGGGAGTGAAGTACCCAATGCGACGATGGTGAGTCCAATAATCAAGTCACTTACACCAAATGCATGTGCAATGTTTACAGCTCCCCATACCAAAACACGCGAACTTTCGATTAACAGCACAAGACCCAGCACTAACCAAAAAATGGCTTTTTTGAGCGGCATAGCATGATCAACTAATTCCTGATCCATCTCCGTTTCTAATTTGTCACCTTTACTTTTAATGGCAGAAAAAATACTCCAACCAATCAAAGTAAAGAACCCAACCAATAGCAGCACCGCTTCAACACGCGTCAATGCGCCATCCAAGAGAAAATAGCCCAACAGTAAGCCTATTAACAACAACAAGGGGATTTCTTTTCGGACAATTTTAGACTGCACCATAATCGGTGTAATAACGGCTGTTACGCCAAGAATTAAGCCAGTATTAACAATATTCGAGCCTAAGGCATTCCCCAGCGCTAAATCAGGATTACCATCTATTGCCGCCATGGCGGAAACCACCATTTCAGGTGCAGACGTACCAAAACCAACGATCACCATACCAATAAGCAGCGAGGGCATTCCAGCATGCTTAGCGGTTACCGCAGCGCCTTCAACAAAGCGATCAGCGCTCCACACTAATAAAATAAAACCACCTAATATAGCCAATATAGCAAGTGTCATAACGTTACCTTAAGTTAAAAAAATGAAATAAATTAATGCAGCCAAGACGATTCTATAAATCACATAAGGCCACATACCAAATCGATCCAGCCACTTTAAGAAAAAGTGGATAGCAGTCAAAGCCATGACGAAAGAAGTTAATCCGCCTACCAAAAAAGCAAGCAAATCGATATGTATGTCACTTGATGCCACTTCCAATATTTTTGCGCTCGCGGCCAATGCTGTAATGGGAATGGCAAGTAAAAATGAAAAGCGCGAAGCGGCTTCTCTGCTTAAACCTAGCAGCAAGCTTGCGGTGATGGTTGCACCTGAACGAGAGGTGCCAGGAATAAGAGCAAATGCTTGTGCGATACCGATGAGTAAAGCGTCTTTTAAGCGCAATGAAGATAAGTCGCATTGCTGGTTAGGCCGCCAATCAGCCCAGCCTAATAACAAACCAAACCCCAATGTGGTGAAAAAGACGACTTCAACGGATCGTAACTGCTCGTCAATGAGATCCATTAACAACAAACCAACCAAAGCCGCCGGCACTGTCGCAATGATTAACAACAGCAGGATTTTCCCTTGACCAACGAATTGACGATGTTGAAATGAACACAAACCATCGTAAATTAGGTTTGTTACATCATTTTTAAAGTAGAGTAAAACAGCAAGCAAGGTGCCTATATGGACAGCTAGGTCGAATGCCACCCCTTGGTCCTTCCAGCCAGCAACCAGAGGAGCGAGAATAAGGTGAGCAGAACTTGAAATCGGTAGGAATTCTGTAATACCTTGTATAATCCCTAGTATTACAGCATTAATTAAATCCATGTACACTCACTGAATACAAGAATGTACAAAAATAAAAATCAGACAAAATATTTATATCCTTGGGGTGGTTTGGACACAGGCAAACGTGGCTCTCCACCCCGAGAGCCGCATTTGCCTTAAGTCTTGTCAATCCAAATAGGACATAACCGCCACGAACTGCTGTTCGGGATATGTTGACTGCTATCTCAGACGGTACTGAGAGACTACTCCCCTAAGGTTATAATCATTATTTTAATTTTTTATATTCAACAGGTCAATAGAGTACTTTTGTATCCCTATTGAAGTGAAAATACTTTAACTGTGGATATACACTTAATGATAACTATGTCGTGAATTAGCTAATTTTCTCTGCAACATAGAGGTTATCCGTCAATCAAAACTTGCGTTAATGGGTAAGTTTGGCTAACTCATTTATCACTAAATTAGTGGGCGGCCTGACTCATTTCTGTCCTAATTCCACTAACTATAATCGTGATGACCAAGCAACCAAAAAGGAGGTCATCATGGTCATATTAAACCGTGGGCAACGAAGTGGTGTCAAAAAGCCTTTTCGTCTTGAAGAAATTTGGCGAATTCGTACCAGACTTGAGATTGAGAGCAACTTGATGCAGTTAGCACTGCTCAATTTGGCAATTGATAGCAAACTTAGGGCGAGCGACTTATTACCTTTGAAAGTATGCGATATTTCTTCTCAAGACCGGATATTTAATCGAGTTAAGCATATCCAACATAAGACTGACATTGAAGTTCAGTTTGAAATCACGTCAAGAACCCAACAAAGTCTGATTAAATGGATTTTGCTTGCATCGTTAAGCGCAAGCGATTTTGTTTTCCCCAGTCCTAGATTAAAGCAACAGTCGATTAGCTACTCATACTATAGATACATTGTTAGGAAATGGGCATCCGATCTGGGATTAGATCCGAACCTATATGGAACCCACTCTATGAGGCGAACCAAGGTGACTCTTGTCTATGCCAAAACAAAGAATATTCGAGCAGTTCAACTTTTACTAGGTCATACAAAGGTAGATAATACGATAAGATATCTTGGTGTTGAATTAGAAGATGCTCTCTTACTTTCAGAAAGTACAGATTGCTAATATTAAATGGCCCTACAACCTAGGGCTACTTTATCATCTAAAGGAAACGGGTTTATTACTGGCAAATTGTTGCCCCCATTATCATTTAGAGCATATGCTCAGCGGCATTCTAGCGAGCTAGGTTAAGCCCTACCCCAGCTAATGTTCATCGCCATATCTAGAGGCCACTTTACTCACATCTATAATCAACCCTGAATTTAGATGTGAGATTTAAATAACATTAGACACTAACGAATGTACATCAGGATGAACGCTATCACTATATCGCTATATTGATCAGTGGCTTACAACAATATTCGATTTGTCCTTAACACTTTTTCGGAGTATCTTATGCTTTAGCCAATCAAAGATTATATTTATAAAGGAGTTAATATGGGGCTTGGTAGAATTGATATACACGCAGGAGATTTTAAAAAAGGAAATGAAAGCCAGTACGTGCATGGTAAATTCTCAATGAAAAATGAAGGTGAATTTTTTCGTGAAAAGATAAATCCTTCGGAAATAGAAAGGTTAGAAGAGGCATCTGAGGAGTCAGTTATAAGTATCGGTGGTGCAGCAGGCTGGGGCGTTGCAGGTAGTGTTCTACTTGGTCCTGTAGGGTTGTTAGCGGGATTAATATTGGGTGGAAAAAGCAAAGATACTACTTTTATTTGTGAGTTCAAAGATGGTAGGAAATTCTTAGGTACTGCATCCTTTAAAGTATTTAATGAGCTTAAAAAAGGCATTATGGCTTCATCATTTTAGTGTTGCATAGAGAACGACATAACAAGTAATACTTCATGCAATAACAGATGAGTAGCACCGTTAAAGGGAAATAATATGTCCGTAGAAAAGAAACCTCGTAGTTTTTACAAGTATTGTCCCGTTTATAATTCGCCAGAAAAGATTCTTCAGTGTGATAGCCTGGATAAATTAGAAGAACTAGAGGAATACTCCTTACTAAATCTCTTTAAGCATCAAGCTAAATTTTCATCTCGTACTGATTTTAACGACCTATTTGATACCATCATTGATCTTATACCTCCAGACATAAGAGAAGTGGAAAGTTTTTTACGTAAGCGTCTAGGCAACTACACCTACTTTTTAACATTCCATGGTAACAGGCTGTCGATATCAGGTGCTGGTTTACACAGTTCATCAAGGCAAACCATGATGTAATCAAATGGGATTAGACCATT
>NZ_JACJDU010000063.1:0-19442 GCF_014163715.1 Shewanella sp. SR44-4
CCTAGGTGCTGTAGCTGTAGGTGGTATTGCTGTTGCTACTGGAGTTCTTGTTAGCGTAGTTGCTGTGTCTGTGAATGATAGTAATTCTGAGAATGGCGCAGGTACTGGTACTGGCACGGGTACAACAACAACGAGCACTGGTACAGGTACTACTACAACTTCAGTTACAAACTAAAGTCGTTAGTAAAATAAAAAAGCACATTTTTAATGTGCTTTTTTATTTTCTATAAATATTATAAAGCTTAAGGAATTGAGCTAGTATGCCTTTTATTTTAAATAGCAAAACTCTATTTATTATCTCTTTGATCACCTTATCTGGTTGCAGTAACACTTCATCCCAAATTGCTGATATGGTTAAAGAAAGTATTATCGGACCGCCTGACTCGGTCATTTCAGCAAGCAAAATTGAAAGTAGTCCATATGCCAGTATCTACGTCAGAGTAAATAAGTCTTCTCAAGCCTATGTATTACTTGCTTTTGCTGAAGCACCACAGACACTCCCTGCTACGCCATTTTCAAAAAAAAATGCTGAATTAAAGTGGGTATCATCTGATGCTGCGATGCTCGTTACTCGCAACGGTCGCTTACTGAAAACAGTTAATTTGTTTGATGGCAACCTTATCGCCCTTAGCAGCGAACAAATCGATCCAATTTCATTAGGACTTCATTTAACCAGCACACCAATGCAATGGCAAAGTACCATTGATTGGCAACCCGGTTACCATTTTAGTTACAAGCAGCAATCAACCTTTACCTTTATTGCTGATGAGACCGTAATCATCAATGAGAGTCCCATGCTATTGAAAAGGTTTGATGAACATGTATTTATTCCCAAATTAGGTATCGAATACAACAACCAGTTTTGGATTGATGCCACTTCTGGAGTGGTCTTTAAAAGCAACCAAAAAATTGCTCCCAATCTCCCTTATATTGATATCACGCTGTTAAAGCCTTATACATTTGAGGATATAAAATGACGCTGTTTATTAGATTACTACCGTTTTTATTAATTTTTCTTGCTCGGAGTGTCAGCGCTGAAACAACAATTACCGTCACACAATCAGCAACAGCAACAAGAACATTAACGCTTGAATATTCACAACCTGTACGATTGGTGCAAGTTGTTGAAGACAGTTTGGCAAACATTAGTAAATTAGTTTCTCAAAATGACATCCAGCCACAACCTATCTATTGGTCATCTGCCGGACTTTATGACCTATCCGCCGCCACGGCAGTAGAAAACCAGCAACAACAAGTTTTACATTTACTGAGTAACCAAGATTCCAATAAAAATAAGCCAAAAAATATTCAAGCAATAAAAGCATTATCAGATTGGATAACGGTTAATGAATTCGCAAAACGTGAAGCAATTATTTTGGACTTTGACTCAGCAAGACTTAAAGAAGAACTAAATCCACTTATTTCAGGACACTATTTATTCTCATTACCAACCAAACCTGGATATGTAATGGTATTAGGTGCAGTAGAGAAAAATGGCAAACAACCGTTTCGAGTCAGGCAAAATGCAACGAAATACCTCGATTGGGCTTTACCAATAGATGATTCAAACAACAGTTTTGCATGGTTAATTCAACCTGATGGAAAAGTTGAACATTACCCAATAGCCTATTGGAATAATCACCATATTGATATTGCGCCGGGGGCAATTATTTACCTTGAATTTCAAGGTGCTCAAGAAAATGAACAAGTATTAAATCAACAAGTGATTGAATTATTAAAATATTGGATACGTTAACCATGAGCAATGTCAAGCAGAATGTTAGTTACCTTTTCGCCATTCCTTTTATGTTTAGCAGTGTACTTGTATCCGAAAAAGCGCTAGGTGATGAGTTATCTAAACAGAAAGTTACTCCTTCACAATATGACTTTGGCGGTGTAGGTCTGATTCAAATGCCTACAGGTAGAATGGCCGCTGAAGGTGAGTTTAGTGTTAACGCCACTTTTAACGAAGATTATTATCACGGTGCATTATCAATCCAACTTTTCCCTTGGTTAGAAACCACTATTCGTTACACTCAAGTTCCTGATGTGCTTTACAGTAATGACCCTGAATTTAGTGGTGATACTTATTACACCGACAAAGGTATCGACGTAAAACTGCGCTTACTAGAAGAAAGCTATTGGGTACCTGAAACGTCTATCGGCGTACGAGATATCGGCGGTACCGGCTTATTCGATAGCGAATATATTGCTATGACCAAAGGATTTGGTCCGTTCGATGCAACTATTGGTATGGGTTGGGGTTATATAGGTAACCGCGGTAATTTAACCAACGCTAACAAATCGTCATCTGTCGATTGCAATCGAAATACCGGCTACAAAGGCAAAGGCGGCAATGTTGACTTTGAACGTTGGTTTAAAGGCTGTAGTGCAGTTTTCGCTGGTATAGAATATCAAACGCCTTGGGATCCTTTACGTATAAAGGTTGAGTACGATGGTAATGATTATAAGTCTGACTTTGCCGCTTTACGTACTGGTAATGAACTTAAACAAAGTAGCCCAATAAACTATGGTTTATTGTATAAAGTGAGTAACTGGGGCGACTTTAAGTTGAGTTATGAACGCGGTAACACCTGGACATTAGGCTTTAGTTTAGCGACTAATTTTAATACCTTAAAATCGAACTGGCGTGACACACCAAAGCAAGCTATTAAAGATAAACCTGATATAGCCGATCGCAAAGTTGATTTACCAGAATTAAATAAACGACTGGCTTATGATGCAGGATACAAAGGCGCCAAGATTTACATCAAAAATGATGAAGTCACCGTAGTAGCAACTCAAACAAAATATCGTGACAGAAAATACGCACACAATCAGGCTGGACGTATTTTAGTGAATCAGTTTCCTAGCGCCAAGACCTTCAAAATTATTGAAAATACTGCACATTTACCTACAACTGAAACAGATATTGATGCTCAGAAATTTAAAGATGCTGTTCAGTATAACTACATTAATGCAAATATTGAAGATAGCACTAAAGTAATCGAACCCACTCTACCTACTGAAAAACCCGATTGGGAAACGCCTGACCAATGGAACTATGGCTTTGCGCCAAAACTAGCTCAATCTTTTGGTGGTTCAGAAAATTTTTACCTCTTTAACTTAGGTATCAACGGATCTGCAGGCCGTTGGTTAACAGACAATTTAGAAGTAAGTAGCTCTATTTATATCAACTTGTTTGATAACTACGACCAATTTAAATATGAAACACCACCAGATGGTACTGACTTAAAACGTGTCAGAACTTTGGTCCGACAATACGTATCAGATAATCCAGTTCGTGTTGATAATCTACAACTAACTTGGTTAGATAAACTCAGTGAAAATATCTATGCCCAAGCGTATGTAGGCTATCTAGAAATGATGTTTGGTGGTGTTGGTGGCGAAGTACTATACAGACCGATGAACAGTGAATGGGCATTTGGGGTAGATGTAAACTACGTGAAACAACGCGACCCAGATAATCTTTTCGGGTTCTTTGATCAAGAAATAAACTTTGATCCTGACTCAGGACGTTTTTACCGTGCCCAAACAGGTACATTCACTGGTCATGCTAGCGTATATTATCAACCAAGCTGGTTCGATGATGTACTACTTAAGGTTAGCTATGGTCAGTACTTAGCAGAAGATCGCGGTGTTACTGTAGATTTTTCTAAGCAATTTGATAGTGGGGTAATTGTGGGTGCATTCGCCTCTAAGACAAACTTGTCTGCTGATCAATTCGGCGAAGGTAGTTTCACCAAAGGATTTTATATCTCGATCCCGTTTGATGCCATATTACCTACGCCAGTAACTAATCGCGGAAATCTTGCTTGGCAGCCATTAACTCGTGATGGTGGCCAAAAGTTAGGACGTAAATTTGAATTATATGGCGGTACTGATGCCCGAGCACCTTGGCTAAATAAGCCTTCTACAACAAAATAAATGCCAATGAGGGGCGATATGAATAACTTCACATCGTCCCCATTAAAATACAAAAAGCAATCACTACCCTTCTTTCACCAGAACTCAGAATAAGAAATGAAGAAAAAATTAAGCATTTTTTCAAATTCAGTATTCCAGAAAAACCTGCATGTGAGTCCAAACCTTGATAACAAAGCAAATTAATTCATCCTCCTCAGAAGTGAATCAATTACTATTAAATGGAACCAACTAGGCTAGCGGTATAAAACACAATTATGGTGGTAAATTATCTAAAGTTCAGATTACTTACCTTGTAAAATCACTATGGTTTATTGCTGTTGAATCTAGGAAGTGATGGCAGATGTTGTTTATGTTTCAACAATTTCAGCTCGAACTTCACTTTTTGCCAAATACGCAATAAATGATGACGTTCAACATGAGTACGTCTACCTTGTCGATTAATATCACTGTCTAAATCGGTTCCAATCACAGGAAAAGGTCTTACAACAAAGCAACGTAATTGTTTTTCGAACCAAAATTGAATATCAATATCAACAGGACGGGCAATAGGGTATGCCGTTGCTAATAATTTTTGTGCTCCAGCAAATGACACGCATTGGCCGCGGGTTGAAGCTGGTAACTTTAAACATGTGGATAAACTAAAGCGCTCATCAAGCACAATCGATTTTACAATACCTTTGGGCTTACGCCCGTGACACAATTTAATGTAATCCCAATCAGCAGAAAGATTATTAATGTGTTGTATCACCGTCATTAACGCAGGATCTAGGATAGAGTCATCCTCAAGAATTAAAGCGTAATCTAACTGTTGTTCAATAATCATTTGCCAACATTGGACATGGCTTAGGTAGCAGCCAATTTCACCCAAATTAAGCTTTTTGTCGTATTTTTGAAGGTTTGTTTGCGGATCATACACTTTCGCAATATCGATATCGTGCAAATCCTTACCGTATACGGCGGAAATACGTTGGTATTCGATACCTAATTGTTTTAGCTGCTCATCCATGAACGTAAATCGTTCAGTACTGTTATCTAAATTAATGAGAAAAACTTTACATTTCATATATTACTAACCCAAACACCCAATTTAATCATGTTCAACTACTGATATTTAACCCTAGAATATTCAGTAATGGCGACATCTGCTGAATAAAATGGTTGATGCTACCGTTAGGTTACTTTTACTAGTGACATTTGATTTAATCCATTGAATAAATTGAAAACAACCCTTAAGAAAACCGTGGTTGTTTTGCGTCCTTGCACTCACATGCATTTCACCATTTTTACAGTGAGAGGTTTGGGAGTATATCATTAATATTCTGGCTTTAGCTTGTTGTCAAAAAATTCATCACAATGGCTAGATTAGTTAACAATAGCAACCGATATTTGTTAACCCTTGATACAATTCCGCATGCAAACGATGAACAAACGGTCTTGAGTTGATATACTCTGTGACAGCTCTTGCGCCAATCATCATGGCCGTTGAGAGAATCGTTAAAAGTCACAATACAATAAGCCCCATCATCTGATGGAATTAAGTTAATATTTTATCTTTCAGACAGTCATATGAAAAAAATCTTAGTCATCAAACACGATAAAATTGGCGATTTTGTACTGACATGGCCAGCACTTTATTTACTCAGAAAAGCAATGCCCGAAGCGACTATTGATGTATTTGTCGCACCGGTTGTTAAGTCCTTTGCTGAAGCCTGTCCATATGTAGACAACACTATTATCGACTCAAAAGATGATACAGACATTGCTGAGCAAATTGCGAAGCAACATTACGATGCTGTAATCATTCTGTTGTCAGAATTTCGAATTTATAAAATTCTTAGCAAAAGCAATATTCCATATAAATTAGTACCTAAACATAATTGGTATCAATATTTATATAAACATCGAGCAAGCAATGAATACTTAAACAGTGAAGGCTGCTGGCGAGGTGCGTGTATGCTGGTAGAGCACTTCTTAACTCACCACGGTTATGCCATCCCTAAACTACCTGATAGATTTTGGGATATGAGTGATCGCAAAGAATATTGGCAACAACACTACCAAAAGTTAACCAACGAAAAGCTAATTTTTATTCATCCAGGTACCGGTGGCTCTTCTGGTTGCGTACCTGTAGAAAAGCTAGTTCAGTTAATGATAAATGTTGATCAACAAACTCAATCAGCATGCCATTTTATTTTAACATTTAACGGAAGTGAACTGGAGCTAGCAAAAGAAATTCAAACGTTACTGGCCAATACCTCAATTAAAATATCGCTGGCTAAGCCGTTAGACCGTTTGATTGATTTTTCCGAATCATTGGTAGCAGCAGACATGTTTATTGCCGGCTCAACAGGGCCTCTGCATATCGCGGGCTTACATAATGTGCCTACTGTTGGATTTTACGCAGGAAGACGCTCAACACCTCATATTAGATGGGGAACATTATCTGAACCAAGCAAACGATTTGCTTATACGCCTCCCGTAGGAAAAAGAACGGGTCGTAATATGGCATTAATCAATTTTGATCAGGTATCGAATGAAATAGCCGACTTTTTGAACAAACAATCTTAGATTGTCGCAGTGTGTTAAATTAGCTCATCGCGAGCAACAATAATGGAAATACGAATATGATAGTTGTGACAGGCGCAGCCGGGTTTATTGGTAGTAATTTAGTAAAACAACTTAATGCCATGGGCCGAAATGACATTATTGCGGTAGACGACTTAACTGACGGCACCCAGATGTTCAATTTAGCCGATTGTGAAATTGCTGATTATCTTGATAAAGATGATTTCATCAAGCAAATCAAAGCGGGCGATTTTGATAACAAACTTGAAGTCATTTTCCATCAAGGCGCTTGCTCATCGACCACCGAGTGGGATGGCAAGTTTATGATGGCCAATAACTACGAGTATTCAAAAACATTATTGCATTACAGCCAAGCTAATAACTGCCAATTTATTTATGCTTCTTCTGCATCTGTCTATGGTGGCAGCGAAAAGTTTATTGAGCAACGCGAACTCGAAAAACCGCTCAATGTCTACGCTTACTCTAAGTTCTTATTTGATCAATATGTAAGACAGCAAAAGCTCACTGGCCAAGTGGCAGGATTACGTTATTTCAACGTCTATGGTCCACGTGAACAACACAAGGGTGGCATGGCCAGTGTGGCGTTCCACTTTAACAACCAAATTAACGCTAATGGTGTGTGTCGTTTGTTTGAAGGTGTTGATGGTTATGAAAATGGTCAGCAACTTCGTGACTTTGTGTTTGTCGAAGATGTGGTTAACGTCAATTTATGGCTATGGCAGAATCCATCAGTATCGGGCATATATAACTGCGGAACAGGCCAAGCGCAAAGCTTTAATGATGTTGCCAATGCTGTGATTGCTTATCATGGTAAAGGGCACGTTGAATACATTCCTTTCCCAGACAAATTGAAAGGCGCTTATCAGAGTTATACCCAAGCAGATTTAACTCAATTAAGAGCGGCTGGTTATCAAGCTGAGTTTAAAACAGTTGAGCAAGCTGTACCTGAATATTTAGATTGGCTTAAAACCCAACATTTTATTGGTCAATAACGGTTTATAGCTCTTACGAAGCGAAAACTAGCTTAACAGCAACATGCTATGGCGTTTTTTATCCATAGCATGTTCCTGTTTCATAGAAATGATGAACTCACTATCTAATTTCTTTAACGATCTCAATTAACATTGTTGTTGAAATCGCAGGGGTTCTTGGTAAATACACTACTTTACATAGATGAGATAGATGATCAAAACGTCCCTCCCAATCATCCCCCATCACTAAATAATCAGCTTGATACTTTTGAATGTACTCTGCTTTAAGCTCTAATGACTCTTCAAGAAAAACTTGATCTACACAGGATAGAGCCGCGACAATTCTCATTCGATCGATTTCATCGCAAATAGGGTTTCGTTGTTTTTTACTAAAATTAAGAGCATCAGATGACACCCCAACAACCAACTTACCGCCTAACTCTTTCGCTCTTTCTAAAATATTTAAATGACCAATATGAAACATGTCAAAAGTACCGAATGTAATAATGTTCATCTAAATCCTTATTCTAATAAATAGTCAGTAATTCGTTGGCTACAAAGGCCATCAACAACACCCACTAGCTCTGCCGTATATTGCGTCCGTTGAGGCGCAAACAACTCTGGATGTGCTATCTGTTGATCAACAACTTGCTTTAATTCTTTATATGTTCTGGCGTGCGCAGCAATGTCTGCGTAGCGGTATAAATCTTGATCGACACGATTCTTAAACCTGAATTTAAAAATCCCACGATAAGACCAACGTAAGTGATAAAAATCACACCATACAACAGGTTTATTTAATGCAGCAAATTCAAATAAGGCAGATGAAGCATCGCTAATTAATACATCGGCAGAGACCATAAAAGGTAATAAATTTGCTTCTTCAGCAGGCGCTAAATAAACATTGTCGAAACTAGCCCAGTGAGTTAGCAGCGCTTTTTGTTTTTTATAATTTGATTTACTCAATGAAAAATAATGTGGTTTGAGCAATATATTATATTCAGAAAATTGAGATGGCCAATTTTTAGCCATTTCTTCAATGCTGCTTGGGTAAAATGTAGGCGCATATAACAAGGTTTTTTTATTAGTATCTAATCCTAAAGAAGCTAAGTCTAAACCCTGTTCATCTCCTTGGATAATTGGATCTAGCTTGGCATAACCAGTATCAATGAACACTTTTTCAGGAAACATCTCCTGTAATCGCTTTAAACGATATTGGCCTTCCACAAAGCGAACTTCAATATCGCCTTTTGAAACAGTATAATATACCGACTTTGGCCCGACACCATGCTGCATCAAAGCAGTCTGACTGATCCCTTTTAATCGTGACGCTGAAGCAAATGCATTACCGAACACAACCCATTGAGGCTTGTTCAACAAATAAAATTCAAGCGCTTCTGATTCATCATTAACCCAGACAACATTTAGCTGATGCTTACTTACAAGCGCTTCCAATACCGACTGCTGATCAACACTCTTGTAGATAACATATGTCACAGGAACCGAACGCTTCTGTAGCTCTGCAGCGACAGGAAAGTATTGTGGTAAATAATAGGGATGTAAAACATCAAAACAAATCATCGCAAGTCAATTCCTATTAATAATTCCGCATCAGAATTTGCAAAGAGCACTAGTATAAATGATAACACGCCTCAATTTACATCTAATCCTCTCAACCGACCAATCTGATATCAAATGAAATCAATACATCTATTCGCTTTTCTCAAGGTATTGATTCAAAAAGCCCTCTTTTCAAGGTATTATTTCAAGTATAACTATCAACAAAGCTGTCTATTCATATGCCAATAGTGTCTACAAAGCAATTGCAAACATGTCAACGCTTACTGTTTATTTCGCCAGTAGCGTTAGGTGACTTTCTTTACTTAAAAACCTTTCTTATCGCTTTAAAAAAGCAATATGCTCATATTGAAATCGACATATGGTTAGATGATATTCGTTGTAATAGTGATAGCTGGCGCTTATCTAGAAGCAAAATTTTGCAACAATGGATGGATACAGAGGGTGCCTTTAAGCTCACTTACGGCTGCACTGATTCAAAATTAGCAATGCAAAGCCATGTGGAGCAAGCCAAGCTGCGTAAGTATGACATTATTTTTTGTCATTCTGTCAGTAAAAGTCGACAATATTCACAAATCGCTCGCAGCATAAACGACAAAGCGTTTATCGTGTCGAGCATCCCTAAAAGTGCTTCATTTGGATGGTTAAACAAGATATTTTTTCGCCATTCAGACCATACTTTTATCTTAGATGAGAGTAACTTACCTAAGTCGCACCACATTACTGACAGATACAATATGATATTTAGTGAAGTTTTGGGACTTACCTTAACTTCCGAGCAATTAATGCCGACGTTAAAGACCCCAGACGCAATTGAACCCATTACTCAGTCGTGGTTAAACTCCAAATTTAGTGACCCAGAAAAACAAGGGAAACTCATATTTTTAAATCATTTATCAACCAATGAGAAAAAAGATTGGAAATTATCACAATTATTCTCCCTCATTGAAAAAATATCGGCAATTGATTCTAGCCAACGTTTCATTATTAATGTCACTCAAGAAAACTTTGACTCTGTTAGTATTGAAACTGAAAAATTTACGGCTCGAACAAATACGCAAACGGCTGTTTTCACCGTTAACGAACATTTTTTTGAACTACCATCACTCATTGCACACTCCGATTTTGTGATAACAGTCGATACGGCAATATTGCACTTTGCTTTTGCTGCTCAACGTCCTTTATTAGCAATGATGCGTGAGAAAAAGCCTTATTGGGCACCACCAGAAAGTGAGGTATCGCATGTCATGTATGCAACAGAAGGTAGAGGCCACATTGAAGACATCAGCGTTGACCGAGTATTCCAACAATATAAAAAAATGAACTCTCTCGGTTAAAGACTTAACACCCAATACATAAATATACGCAAGGTGAACGGATGAAGAAGGCTATTTTTACACTCGCTATTGGCGATAACCCAATGTATCGCGCTGCCATTGCCAGCTTTAAAGCTTATGGTAAAAGAATTGGGGCTGATGTCATCGTTTCAGATCAACTGCATTATAAAATTCATGTCAGTAACCCTAAATTTGACTCCAGCCCGGCATGGTCTGAAAAGCTATATATTTCAGAGATACTCAAAGAATATGATCGAGTACTGTATCTAGACGCAGATATTATCGTGACACCATGGGCACGAGATATATTTGAACTATATTCTGACCTTGATACGGTTTATATGTTCAACGAAGGGGCTCATCGCGATCGCGGTGACCAAGCGGTGCAAATTAATAATATCTTAGGCGAGGTCGACTGGCCAAAAGAAGACAATAAAATAGTTTATTACAACTCTGGGATGTTTTTGCTATCTAAAGAAACCGGACTATTTGATAAAGCCAATATTGAAGAAATGCAGGCCATTTGTAACAACGTTAAATTTTACGACCAAACCTATATTAACTATCTCATCAGGAGAGATAATATAAAAAGCATAGGTGTGGAAGCTAACTTTAATCGTATGCAGCTTTTAGGACATGATGATTATCAAAAAGCAGATTTCATTCATTATTCAGGTAGAGGTTACCGCCAAGATATCCCGATGAGAGAATTGAAATACATCATCGATTTCTGCGATATGTTCAACGATACATTAACAAATGAACAAATTCTTGAGTATAAAAAACAAGCTTGGAATTGGTACATACTCAAACAACATCGAAAAACAAAGTTACCTGTAGCACTTTTGAGTGCGATATTTGGTTTATTCCGTGGCAAGTATAAATATTAAATCCTAATTCAGATAATGACAGCTCGCTTCAAGGCGAGCTTTTTACTGCTTAATGAATTGATCAAACTGAGCCTTTACCTGATCAACTTCTATCATCACCATTAAATGCTCACCTTTAGCACGCGTGCCCCACTTAACAGGAGCATCAAATTGCTTGGCTATCACTTGTGGGTAAACACTTACGGTGTATTGACGATAAAGGTAAGGTCCTGTTCGTCCAGGGTTTGAGTGAGCATATAGACCAATCACTGGCGTACCTTGAGTAACAGCCATATGCAAGGGGCCTGTATCGGGTGCTAGCACTAGATTGGCTTGTTTTAATACTGCAAGCAGCTGAGTCAAAGATGTCTTGCCTACTTGGTTGTCCAATGGCTGTTGGCTATGCGATTGAATCACATCCGCTAGATTTTTTTCTAACGCTGTTGGGCCGCCGCACAACATCACTCTAAATCCCTGCGTAATAGCATAATCAGCAACGGCAGCGTAACGCTCTGGCAGCCAGTTGCGTTCGGCCTTACTGGCTGCTGCGCAAATCACCATGACTTTATCATCGCCCACCAGTTGTTTGGCAAAGTCGGTGTCGGCTTGTGGTACAGGAATATTCCAGCGTGGCGTTAAGTCTTCTACACCAATGGCTTTAGCAAAGCCCATAAAACCATCTAATACATGCGGTGTGGCCAAGGGGTCAACCGCATGATTGGTCACCAACCACTGGCCTTCTTTGGCTCTGGCCTTATCAAATCCGACCCGAATTCGCGCCTTGATCATTAATGAGGCTATGGTGGCACGAAGTGCAACTTGCATATGTAGCAGCACATCAAAACGTTGGCCTTGTAAATCACGACGTAACTGAACATAGCTACGCCAGCCCTTGGACTTGTCGAAAATAACAAACTGGATCCCAGGCAAATGCTTAAGTAATTGATATTCAACCTTACCAATAATCCACGTAATACTCAGGTCTGGATACTGTTTTTGAATAGCCTGCACCATTGCTACTGCGTGGCAAACATCACCAATGGCAGACAAACGCAGTAAACATAATGAACGTATCGCACTAAAGTCAGCTTTCATTGATTATCCAATATGCTTGAGTGAAGAATTAAGGCGGTGAAGGCAAGTTAGTGATCTTAAGGTATAATGTTATTTCGATCCACAATCTAACCAATGCTATTGATAATTAGATGCAAATAAAAAACACCCAACTTGGCCATATTGCATGGTGTGAAACCACTGCCCAACACTTAGCACCGCAAGACTTCGCGGTTGATGGTTGGCGAGAAAAAAATGCAGTGGTGGGTCAGTCCAAAGGCCGTTACACCACATGGTTTGTCAAAACCGAAAACTCGGACAGCCCGCAAACATGGGTGTTACGCCATTATTGGCGCGGTGGAATGATGGAAAAATTCAGCCGTGATGCCTACTTCTATACCGGCCTACAACGAACCCGTGCTGTGGCAGAGTTAGCGATTCTTGAAGTTTTGTATCAAGAAGGATTTGCGGTTCCACGCCCTATTGCGGCGAATGTTGAACGTTTTGGTTTATGGTATCGAGCCGATATAATTATTGAACATGTTGCTGGTGCAAATGATTTAGTGGCTTACTTAAGCCATAACCCAATGACAGAATCGCAATGGTATTTACTAGGCGAAACCATTGCCAAATTTCATCAACGTGGGGTATATCACGCCGATTTAAATGCCAAAAACATCTTACTTGCACACGGAAAATTCTATTTAATTGACTTTGATAGAGGTGAATTACGCACACCACAGCCTACATGGCAACAGGCCAATTTAGACCGCTTGCTACGTTCTTTTAACAAAGAGCACGCTAAACTGACTACGCTGCAATTTAGTCAACAGCATTGGCATCAATTACTTGCCGGTTATCAAAGAATCAACCCAATCTAAAGCTAACTCTGGTATGGGGTGGTGATAAAAACAGACGCTAATGAGCGTCTATTTTTATACGTTTATGTTCAAATGACTGACAGAAAAATGTTACACGATGAGCTCGTTAATGAGGGTAAACTGCTTTAAAAGCGCGCCCCGATTTTGCTCAACGACTGCTAATCCAGCAAAGGACGCTGATTGATACATATGGCTATTGGTAAACTTATTTTGTAATTCTTGCGCCAATTCATCTGCAGAGTTAATACAGATTAATGCACCAGCATCGGCAAGTAACTGGGTGATTTCAGCAAAATCCCAATGGTTGGGGCCGACATATACAGGTAGCCCCATGGCAGCAGGTTCAAGCGGGTTATGACCACCATTATTAATCAGTGTCCCGCCAACAAATGCCTGATCCGCTGTACCATATAGCATCACTAGCTCCCCCATAGTGTCACCAAGTAACACTTGAGTCTGGCTGTTAACTTCATCATTCATACTGCGTCTCGCTAACGTCAATCCAGATTGGGTAATGGTAATAGCCGCTAAATTAAATTGCTCAGGATGTCGGGGCGCCATAATCAATAATGCATTAGGGAAACAAGCTAGTAGCTGTTTATGGGCGCTCAAAATGGCCTCAAACTCGCCGGGGTGAACACTCCCTGCAACCCAAATAGGTGAATTAACCCGATCCCATTGGGCACGAAGCGTGTTGGCTTGCTGTTTTTTGATGGGATCAATAGTGAGATCAAACTTCAAACTGCCACACACATGTATGCGCTGACGAGTCACTCCTAGGGTAATAAACCGTTCGGCTTCAGCTTTAGTTTGTACGGTAATCAAGTTGAGTTTGTTTAACATAGGCACAGCCAAACGACGCTTTTTAGTGTATTTATCAGCGGACTTTTGCGATAAGCGTGCATTGGCTAAAATCAGAGTCACTTGTTGCTGCTCTGCAAAGTGGACCAAGTTTGGCCACAGTTCAGTCTCCATGATAATGCACACTTTGGGTTGCAGTTGGCGTAAAAATCGTTTAATTGCATATGAAAAATCAAACGGTAAATAGCAATGCTGGACTGTATCGCCAAATGCTTTAGTCACTTCAGCAGACCCTGTTGGGCTGGTTGTAGTAACGGTAAAAGCATAATCTGGGTGCACAGTCATCAGCTGCTTAATCAACGGAATCGCCGCTAACGTTTCTCCCATCGACACACTGTGGATCAACACATCCGTTTTGGTTAACTTAGCAAAACCAAAACGTTCAGACCAACGGCTACGATAGTCGACACTTTTTATGGCACGAAATGCTAAATAAAGAATCACCAGCGGAAACAACAAATATAGGAACAAAGAATAAACAATACGGTTCATGTAAGATGGGTCATCGATTTTTGCTTGTCAGATAAGCACAATGTTAACATACTCATATTAAGTCGGCTTAACGAATTATTTGAGCGACAATAAGTCAATAATGAATATGGAAATCACATGAAAACCCGCGATAAAATCATTTTTGCCAGCTTAGAACTATTCAATGAACACGGTGAACGTAGTATTACCACTAACCATATTGCAGCCCATTTAGGCATTAGTCCGGGCAATTTGTACTACCACTTTCGCAATAAGGAAGACATCATTAATTCAATTTTCAGTCTATATGAAAGTCATTTAGAGTCAGGCTTTAAGCCTTATGATGATGTGCCTATTACGATTGAATTATTAATGGGTTATTTTGATGCCATGTTCTATACCTTATGGCAGTTTAGGTTTATGTATGCCAACTTAGCCGATATTTTAAGCCGTGATGATGCGCTAAAGAAACGCTACTTACATGCTCAACAACAAGTACTGACTCGCTCAAGTGATGTACTGCGCAAACTCAAAAAAGACGGTTTCCTAGACGTCGATGATAATAAAGTAACCGCGCTTGCCGACACCATTAAAATGATGGTCAGTTTCTGGATTAGCTACCAATTAACTCAATCGAGTACATCAACCATCACTAAAGCCACGCTATACGATGGACTATTAAGAGTCTTGATGATTTTTCAGGCTTACTCTACTCCCACTTCAAGCGCAACATTTTGTCGTTTAGAGCAACACTACTTAGACATAGCCAGCCAAGAACGCCATAGCGTCGCGCAAACATAAGCTAAGTATTTCGTTTACCTCGCATCGATTACAGAATTTCCAATCCGCCAATAACCAACTACAATTGAATCAGTTATTAGCGGATTAACTTAGGGTTATCACCCGCCTTTCATATCCAGTCACCAACCATGTTAATGATTAGTTTTTTTAATGTGAATAAGTCGATACCCCTAATCTAACTCATGTTGGTCTGACGACTAAAAAAAACGCTGTAGAGCGGCAAAAATAAAGGTTAGAATGCCAATAACTCCAAAACACCCTGTCATTTATCGCGGTGTTTTACTGCGTGATTTGGATAAGCATAATAACCATATTTAGGAGAACACAGGTGGCATCTACCTCTTTTTACGACCGAATTAATCAGCAAATTGTCGATGTAAAAGCCGATGGTTTATACAAAAGTGAGCGCGTCATTGCTTCCGCTCAGCAAACAGCTATTCAAGTTAACAGTGAAGAAGTGATTAACTTCTGCGCCAATAACTATTTAGGTTTAGCCAATCATCCTGAACTTATCAAAGCCGCAAAAGCCGGTTTAGACAGTCACGGTTTTGGTATGGCATCGGTACGATTCATTTGTGGTACTCAAGACATTCATAAGCAATTAGAAGCTAGCCTAAGTGCTTTTTTAGGTATGGAAGACACCATTTTGTACTCGTCTTGCTTCGACGCTAATGCGGGTCTTTTTGAAACCTTATTAGATGCCGAGGACGCTATTGTGTCCGACGCGCTAAACCATGCTTCAATTATTGATGGTGTGCGTTTATGTAAAGCTAAGCGTTTCCGTTATGCCAACAATGACATGGCCGACTTAGAAACTCAGCTCATTGCAGCTCAAGCTGCTGGTGCACGCAACATTTTGATCGCCACTGACGGTGTGTTCTCAATGGACGGCGTAATCGCTAACCTTCAAGGTGTGTGTGATCTCGCAGATAAGTACGGCGCATTGGTGATGGTCGATGACTCTCATGCAGTAGGCTTTATCGGTCAAAATGGTCGTGGAACCCACGAATATTGTGACGTGATGGACAGAGTCGATATCATTACCGGTACCTTAGGTAAAGCATTAGGCGGCGCATCGGGTGGTTTTACTGCAGCGAAAAAAGAAGTCGTTGAGTGGTTACGTCAACGCTCTCGCCCTTACCTATTTTCAAACTCATTAGCGCCTTCTATTGTTAGTGCGTCTATCCGGGTGCTTGAAATGCTAAAAACAGGTCAAGACTTGCGTGAAGCAGTATGGGAAAACAGTCGTTATTTCCGTGAGCAAATGTCTGCGGTTGGGTTCACCTTAGGTGGTGCAGACCATGCCATTATTCCAGTCATGATTGGCGATGCTAAATTGGCCGGCGACTTTGCTAACCGTTTATTACAAGAGCATATTTACGTAGTTGGCTTTTCATTCCCAGTGGTACCAAAAGGCCAAGCACGTATTCGTACCCAAATGTCTGCTGCGCACACTCGCGAGCAACTTGATCATGCTATCGGTGCCTTTACCCGTATTGGTAAAGATATGGGCATTATCTAAGCTAACTTGACTAATAAAAGCATAGGTTAATAGAAGCATAGATTAATAACAGCATCGCGTAACAGTGGTTAACGATAGCTCAGACTAAAAATAGGTCATCAACATGAAAGCATTAAGTAAGTTAAAGCCTGAAGAAGGCATCTGGATGGTCGATGCACCAAAACCAGAAATGGGTCACAACGACCTGCTAATTAAAATTCGTAAAACAGCGATTTGTGGTACTGACGTACATATCTACAACTGGGATGAATGGTCACAAAAAACCATTCCAGTTCCGATGATTGCCGGCCATGAATATGTCGGCGAAGTGGTCGATGTTGGCCAGGAAGTACGTGGGTTTAGTATTGGCGATCGTGTATCTGGAGAAGGTCACATCACTTGTGGTTATTGTCGTAACTGTCGTGCTGGTCGTACCCACTTATGCCGTAATACTTCAGGCGTTGGTGTGAATCGTGATGGTGCGTTTGCCGAATATTTAGTGTTACCAGCGTTTAACGCCTTCAAAATTCCTGCGGATATTCCAGATGATTTAGCGGCTATATTCGATCCATTCGGTAATGCGGTACATACTGCATTATCGTTTGATTTAGTCGGCGAAGATGTGTTGATTACCGGTGCGGGTCCTATTGGTATTATGGCTGCAGCGGTTTGTAAACACGTCGGCGCTCGTCATGTTGTGATTACTGATGTAAATGAATACCGACTTGATCTTGCCCGAAAAATGGGTGCGACTCGCGCGGTTAACGTCGCAACAGAAAACCTTAAAGATGTTATGAAAGAACTTGGCATGACAGAAGGCTTCGACGTCGGTTTAGAAATGTCAGGCGTACCATCGGCATTCCACGCGATGTTAGACACCATGAACCACGGCGGTAAAATTGCCATGCTAGGTATTCCTGGCGGCGAGATGGCCATCGACTGGAGCAAAATCATTTTTAAAGGTTTGATCATCAAAGGCATTTATGGCCGTGAAATGTTCGAAACTTGGTACAAAATGGCAAGCTTAATCCAATCAGGCTTAGACTTGTCACCTATCATTACTCATCACTTTAGTATTGATGATTTCCAGAAAGGCTTCGATGCAATGCGCTCAGGCCAGTCAGGTAAAGTTATATTGAACTGGGATTAAGCTTTACTGTCTCAGTATTGTGGCTTAATGAGTCAGTACACCAACAAGGGGTTGTATTAATACAACCCCTTGTTGCAAACTGACGCTAAGCACATCGCTATTTGTATATTTTTATAGGTAATATCATGTCTGGTTTTAAACATTTGTCTATTAATGAGCTTATCCATATGTCGACTGAATCTAACGACATACAAGTTGTTGATATTCGCGACGCAGCGAGTTTTGCCGCTGGCCATATTGAAGGTGCGACCCATTTAAGCAACGAAAACCTAGCTGACTTCATTGGCGGTGCTGATATGGACAAGCCGGTAGTCGTTGTCTGCTACCATGGAATGAGCAGCCAAAGCGCAGCCAGTTATTTAAACGAACAAGGTTTTGACGACATCTACAGTTTAGATGGTGGTTATAGTGCCTGGAGCTTGGCTCACGCATGATAGAAATCGGCCAACTACCTAATGCACGTGCAGCACAAGCATTTATTGACCACCTCAAAGGGTTAAATATTCAATGCCATGCAGTGACTCATTCTCAGGGTGTTGGCCTAATAATCACTAACCCCGCCGACGAAAACCAAGCTCACGCCGAGTTAATTGAGTTTGCTAAAAATCCATACGATAGTAAATACTTGCAAGCCTCTTGGGACAACGGTGCAACAGATACTAAATTTGACTATGGCCCAGGAACTAAAGGCTTAATTCAACAGTTTATGACAGGCGCAGGCCCACTGACATTAGTGTGCTTTTTTGCTTGTGTTGCCATTTTCGCGGGCATGAACCTTGGTTTTGCCGATGCCATCTTCACTAAGTTATCTTTTTTTAGCGCTGTTGCGGACAGTGATGTAAACCAAGTGTGGCGCGTATTCACCCCAAGTTTAATGCACTTTTCTGCTATGCATATTATCTTTAATTTGCTGTGGTGGTGGTACTTAGGCGGTAAAATTGAAACCAATTTGGGTACTCGACCGTTACTGTTTTTATTAGTTGTCGCGGGCACTTTGCCTAATATTGTGCAGTTTTACATGACAGGGCCTAATTTTGGTGGCTTGTCTGGCGTCGTATACGCTGTGGTAGGTTACACTTGGCTAATGGGTATTCGTAAACCTAGCTGCGGTATTAGTTTGCCGCAATCTTATATGGGATTTATGCTCATTTGGTTGGTTCTCGGCTTTACTGATGTGTTGGGCATGCCAATTGCGAATGGCGCCCACATTGCAGGGCTCTGTGTTGGGTTAGCCCAAGCATTATTTGATAGTAGAACCTCACCTACCACTAAAACCAGCTAACTATAAATAAAAATGCCACTTTAGGTGGCTAATGCTATTCGGATAAGCATTACTGTTTATATTTAAGTGGATAACGGCTAGGTATATAGAGCACTGAGCGTGGATACGTTCGGTGCTTTCTTTTATCTGGAAGGATAAAGTGTTTTATATCGG
>NZ_JACJDU010000064.1:0-18287 GCF_014163715.1 Shewanella sp. SR44-4
AGTCTCTTTGAAGTGGTCAATATGCATGGTGAGCTCCCGGAAAAAAGGAGTATAAGATCATAGCTAAATGTTAACGTCAAATAGTGTATTTAATTGACTGAAAAATGTTCACGATCTCGCCCTGGGAGTTGAATTCGAGGGTACTTATCATAAATGAATTTCTCAGGCTCTAATTGGGACCAAATACAAAGTACCCAACCATCACTGATATTAATATAATGACAAACGAGCACATAAAATATATAGCTCTTTTTTTATCACTTTTGGAAGTAAAATTCTGAACAGAATCTTCATCTATAGCTTGTGCAGCCTTTACTTTAACCGGTAAGAGCATTGCTACAGCATAACTCGGAATTCTCATCCCCATACGGTATGCTTCCACCTGAAGCCTTAATTTTCTTCTCTATAGGGTGTACGGTCATTTGCGCAAAAACCAAATAAGCTATAAAGAAATTGACTAACGGAATACTGCAACACAACCAAAATATATTTTCATAATTTTCCATCATAAATTACCAATTACTGCTTGCATTATAAAGTTTACCCGTAATTTTTTTACCTGCTGTATCGAAACCCAATCCAACAAGAAAACCAACAGAGGCGGCTGCACCAACTCCAATCACAACAGCCCATCCAACTGGTGTAAATGCCAGCGCAATACCAACTCCAATGCTATAAGCACTACCTGCTGCGACAGTTCCAGCGCGAAACCTCCAGAAAAAACCAATCTGAGTTGAACAAGTGCTTAAGCGGAGCCACTAACCATTGCAGTAAGCATATAAATTTCTACCTGTTTAGTTTTTAGTTTTCGTCAAAAAAAAGCGAATAGAATATTGCAAATAATAAAAAAATAACAAGAGAAGTTATAGTATAAATAGCTCTGATACGATCATTTTTAGTTGCAAATTTTCGTACCGAATTTTCATCCACCATTTGTGCAGATGTTTCTTTAATACTATATATCAAAGAAAAGGCATAACTCGAGATACGAATTCCCATACTGTCCCATTTGGGTAATTCTCCTCCTGAACTCTTAATTTTTTTCTCTAAAGGATGAACAGTCAATTGTGCAAATATTAGTAGTGATACACCAAAGTTTATCATTACTAAAACACTGATAATTACAAATAGATCTTTATACTCAAACATTTAAAATCACCAGCCACTGCTTAACTCATAAACAGATCCTGTTATACCTTTCCCAAACTGGTCAGCTAAATAACCAGCTAAAAATCCAGCAGATGCTCCCACTCCAACACCAATAACCACAGCCCATCCTGCGGGCGTAAACGCTAATGCAATTCCTACCGCAACGCCATAAACACCAGTTGTTGTAGCAGTTCCTGCAGCAAATCCCATAGAAAAACCAACCGTCTCTTGCAAAGCCTGCTTTTCCCAATTACCGCCACTCTCGAAGGTATCTCTTACACCTGTGGCTCTAGAATGGACATCCAGCAGTAGTAAACCATTACCTCCCAATTTAGCCGCACCAGCAAATTTATTTAACGCCCTTAACTCGCTCGCAGTCGAAAATTGGATTGGTTTAGTCGTTCTAGCACTTTTAGCCTGATTAAGACCACGATCAGCATTGTTCCAAATACTCGCCTTACGAGCTCTTGAGCTAGCTAGTCGTTTTGAAATTTCATTGTGAAACTGTGAGTTTAACCGACTATGTAACTGCCGCGCCGTTTGTTCAAACTTAAGGACTTCTAACTTTGGCATTTTTGAACGGTAAGCATTACGCACTTTTTCAAGCGCCATTTGGTATTCTTTTATTACGCTTTGTAATTGTGATAAATGATGACCCATAGCACCGATGGATGCTCCCATCATTGCTTTATTCTGTTCTGCAAAAAAATCTTTTGGTAAACTGTCTAGCTGTTGATCATAGAAATCAGATAATGCTAATAGCATATCAGGCCCGACAGCTTCATTAACCTGCGCAATGGCTTGTCTTTGATGTAACGGTTTAGTTTTAAATTTACCTAATTCGTTATTCAATAAATTATCTTGAGCATATGCAACTTTAAAACTATCTATGAAGTTAACTTGTGGAACACCTGGTGCCTGAAAAGTTGCTTCTAAGATTGATGGTGGTGTATTGGGAGTAAGACCCGTTATCCGCCCTTTAGGGCAAATACAAATTTCAATTGGCATAATATCTTCCTTGATTTATTAAGCGTACATTTGATTTAAACTTTATGTTTAAATCAAAAGCTATAACTCAAATGTAATTACGGATAATTTTATTATGTTTAACCTTTTCGTTCTATAGTCATAAATGACTATGATAAAAGCAGAGCCTACTCAAAAATAATATGTGTATTTAAAATGGCTGTGTTGGAAAAACATCAAACAACTTTAAATTTTGGCAACAAAAAAGCGAATCCGAAGATTCGCTTTTGTTAGTCAATATCACTAACTACTTGTGGTATTTACCTGACAACTCATGCACAGAATTGATAAATGCACCAGCATGCTCAGGATCAACATGTTGGTGAATACCATGGCCTAAGTTAAATACATGGCCAGTACCTTCACCGTAACTCGCTAGAATTTGATCAACTTCTTGATGAATACGTTCTGGCGTAGCATACAACATTGATGGGTCCATGTTGCCTTGTAACGCCACTTTATGACCTACGCGACGACGAGCATCACCAATATCAACAGTCCAATCTAAACCTAATGCATCACAGCCTGTTTCAGCCATAGACTCTAACCATAATCCGCCGCCCTTAGTGAACAAGGTAACTGGCACTTTACGGCCATCAGCAAAACGAGTTAAGCCATCAACAATTTTTTGCATATAACGTAATGAAAACTCACGGTAAGCGTGGTGTGATAACGCACCGCCCCACGAGTCAAATATCATTAACGATTGTGCACCGTTAGCCACCTGAGCGTTAAGATATAACACTACTGAGTCTGCTAACTTATCTAATAACATGTGTAATGCAGCAGGTTCTGCATACGCCATACGCTTGATTTTTTCGAAGGTTTTGCTTGAGCCGCCTTCAACCATGTAAGTGGCCAAAGTCCAAGGAGAACCCGAAAAACCAATTAACGGCACAGTGCCATTCAGTTCACGACGAATGGTACTCACTGCACGCATTACATAACCCAATTCATCTTCTGGATCTGGAATACATAATTTTTTGATTGCATCGATGGTGTCAGTTGGACGTTCAAAACGCGGACCTTCACCTGCTTCGAAATACAAACCTAAGCCCATTGCGTCTGGCACGGTCAGGATATCTGAGAATAAAATCGCAGCATCTAAGTCATAACGACGTAACGGCTGTAAAGTGACTTCGCAAGCCAATTCGGCATTACGGCATAAAGACATAAAGTCACCCGCTTGAGCACGAACTTCTTTATACTCAGGTAAATAACGTCCTGCTTGACGCATCATCCATACTGGAGTGACATCAACAGGCTGCTTTAGCAACGCACGTAAATAACGATCATTCTTTAATTCTGCCATGTGGACTTTGTTCCTAGACTGTTATGATTTTTGCTGGGCGTTAGTTTAGCACTTACGCGATTAATGTAACCACTCATGCAGAATTTATGTGAGCTATTCCTAAATCTATGGTCGATTTTATTAACACAACCGCCACTATGCTCACAAAACACACAATACTGATGTGTAAATCGCAATTTATTGGATTAAAAGTTGCGTCGCGTTAAGTGGTTTGGTATAAAAAGTGTGCGCTAGCAAGAACAATCAAGAAGCCCGACAAATCGAGCCTTTGAAAACTTCGTTACCCCGTGATGGCATGCCATCACGGGGTTTTTTATTATCCCACTCCAAGACCCCTGTCCTTTTCATCCCCAAAGCAAGCTCGTCGATAAGCAAATAAAAATAAAACAGTTGATCGCAATACACTTTGTCCAATACATTAGTTGTAACAGAATGGCTGCCAATTAGAGAGAAGACATGCTAACAAAACTAGAAAAAGCAGAAAAACGCTGGGGCGGTTCTCATAATTTAATCGATCAATGGCTTAATCATCGCCGCAAATTATTAATCCAATATTTTATCGTTGCCGGATTAGCACCCTATTCTCGTAGCGAAAAATCACTTCCGAGCATGGATCAAGTGAAACAATTTTGTGCCCAATTAGTTGATTATGTCTCAGAAGGTCACTTTGAGGTTTACAACAACGTTATTAAAGCTTGCGAGAAGTTTGGTGAAACGAGTATCGAAACAGCCAACGCCTTATTACCGCTGATTAGCGAAAGTACTGACACGGCATTGGATTTTAATGATAAATATACCGACGCATCTGACGAACAAGTGCTGTATCAACTCGACAACGATTTATCACATTTAGCACAAGCGATGGAGTCGCGTTTCGAATTAGAAGATGAGCTGCTAGAATTGCTATATCAACGCCTTCCTTAATTGAGCCAGCCCATTAAAAAGTGCGATGAATTGACGCACTTTTTAATACGGTTAACTTGATTGCAGCAAACATTATTGCCGTTTATGCCAGTTTTCAGGCAACTCAACTTGTGACCACAAATGTTGACATAAATCTTGCGGCTGATGCCAATCGCCCATTTTTAACCACTCCACTAATGCATCGCCTACCTGTGGATACGCAATAGGTTTAGGTGACGGGCTTTTTAACCAACGCTTAAGCACAGCAGGATCTAAAGTTTGCATACTTTCTGCCGCAGCAAGTAATTCTAACGCCGCAACGTTAGCAGATTGCTCAAACTGCCCCTGTAACGGTTTCACCAATAACTTTTTACCTAACGTCATCGCCTCACTGGCCAACTCAAAGCCAGCATTGCCAATCACCCCACCACATTGAGCCATGTGTTGTTTAAAGCCTTCACGATTAAAACCATGCCAATGAATATGCTCTGCTAATGGTTTCAATGGTTTAGTGCTGTGGTAAACAGAAAAGTGATATTGATCAAATGGGGCTAAAAAGGCAGCTATACGATCAGGCTCTTCAAAGGGTAAATAGACTAAAATTTGGTGGCTATGATCACCACCATTGGGCCACACCTCCACAAATGGAGGTAAAATAGGAAAGCCAAAATGATGCCAATGACAACCTAAAGCGATGTCAACGGGTGCAAAATGGTTGAGCAGAAATTCATTAAACCAGCTGTTACCTTGTTTAGGGACTGGATACTGTAATGCTGCTTGATGACTAATGGCGATTGACGGCACATTTTGTTGTTTGGCCGCCCAAGCACTCACAGGTTCAAAATCGTTTAAAACTAAATCATAACCCGTTAAATCGAGCTGCTTAATTTCAGATAAAATGGGAGTGGTTAAATTGTATTTGGCGGTTTTAACACAATTCACACGACCATTTTCGGTTACGAAAGTCATACCATTACGGGTCTGATAATCGCCAAAGCATTGCATATCAAAGTAGTGCTGTGGTGTTCGGCCTGAAAAAAGAAAATCGACATCGATATTATGTTGCTTAAGCGCAGTAGACATGACGCGTGCGCGGCTGATATGGCCATTCCCTGTGCCTTGAACTCCGTACAAGATTTTCATATTGCCTTACACCCCTCAACGGCTTAATGATCAAGATTAAAACGCTGTGCTTCTTTCTACATAAACAGTTACTACATGAACTGCTAGTACATGAACGATTACTACATCAGTTGTCATAAAATAAGCTTTACAGCATCAGTTGATCGACCAGAAATACCGAGCCGATCCCCAACCCAGCGCCAGCCATAATATCCACAGGATAATGTACTCCCAGAGCGATACGCGATGAGCCAACAAAACAAGCCCAAGCAAACGCAATCGGTGCTAAGGCAGGAAACACCAGATTCACCACGCTAGCAAACACAAAGGCGCCAGCAGTGTGCCCTGAAGGTAAGCTAAATTTATCCGACGGTTCAAAACCAGACTCAAACCCAGCTAACGCATGGCAAGGACGATGACGTCGAATGCTATTTTTCAGCAGTAAATACAACGGAAACTCAACCAAGAAACTCCCCAACACTAAATTAAAAAAGTGCTGGCCATTGGGATGAAAAAACAATAGCGCAACAGATAAATAAGCATAATAGTGGCCATCACCGGTTGCAGATACACGTTTAGCAGCCTGACTTAGGCCGTTATCTCGACTAAATTGCACTATCCAATAAAACCAATATTTATCTAACTGGCTGATACTCTTCATGCCTGACTCCATGTCAAACGTCGGTAATATCATTTAGCTAATATTGATCCGACTAAAGTTATGTATTTGTTAACAGTTTAGATAATAGACAGAGGTAATGAACACGAGGTGACAGTTAGCCTAAAGTTTTATGACACAGCCCAGAGTTGAGTTTCACGTTAGAAATAACCATAAATTCGAGAATAAGCATAAATTAGCGAATAACCATAAAGAAGCTTAACGGCTGATGTTTACCCGCGAGGTCACTTCAACTGAGAATAAGAGATGGGATAAATCGATAACAACGGTTTTATTTAAAATCGGTACTATGTGCTTGCCATTGATGTTACTCACAAGATGTATTGACTCGTCAATAGAGAGCTTATTGTGGGCCATTAAAACGCAGACAGGGGAATACAGAGCGGTTTGATATCCATTTATTGATTTAAATCAAAGCGATTTAAAGCAATAACCCCTCAAGTTTGGCCTGAGGGGTTATTAATCGCGACCGTGTTATCGTCATTCACTAACACGATAACTTAATATGACTCGTGCAATTATGCAGTTTGTGGCTGTGCACCTTTATTACGATAAATCTTAATTAAGTGAAAAATGTTAATGCATGCAACAAAGGCATTCATGCCCGCTACTGGCCATGCTTCGATTGCATATCCGTAGGCGACAAAAAAAGAACAGCCAATAAAGTTTAACCATCTTAGTAAAACGATGTCTTTCATCATTAGTGAAATGGCAACCATAACGGATGCGGCATAGCCTAATACTTCAATAATATTGATATTTTCCATAAGAACCTCTGTTTCAGGCTCTCTGCCTTCCGTATGCGTAACGGGGGTTCCGTGCCCCTAAAGCTAGTATTATTTTGTAAACTAACATTAATAAATCTAGCAATATGCTAACAAACTGTAGAGCAAAAATGTAATTAAAAAACGTATTAGGATGACCTAAATCAACATATATCGACTAATTGGTTCAATTTGAAAGAAAATTACTTACAAATTTGATCCCTGTTCTCTATTTAGGCCAATGCGTCATCTGCGCATAAGTCACACCATAAGTTGATTTATAACAATCCAGTGATTGATAAGGCTTTTATTTTCATAAAAAGCTCATATAATTCATTTAACTTTGCTTTACCCAGCAATTTACCTTTGCTGTCCAACAGGAGTGAAATATGGAATACAACACCTCAGAACTCTGCGACATGTATATAGATGTAGTCGATGTCGTCGAACCAATGTTCAGTAACTACGGTGGTTGCAGCTCCTTCGGTGGCTCAATCAGTACAATTAAGTGTTTTGAAGATAATGGCTTGATTGCTGATGCTTTAGAAGAAGACGGTGAAGGTAAAGTCCTATTAGTCGATGGTGGTGGATCGTTAAGACGTGCGCTACTCGATGCTAGAATTGCTGAAATTGCTGTAGCCAATAATTGGGAAGGTATTCTCATTTACGGTTCAGTACGTGACGTTGACGCTCTTGAAGAACTTGATATTGGTATCCAAGCGCTTGCTTCGATTCCTGTCGGTGCTGAAAGTAACGGTGTGGGCGAAATCGAAATTCCAGTTAATTTTGGTGGCGTGACCTTCTTACCGGGTGATCATATCTATGCTGATAACACGGGCGTTATTCTGTCTCCAGAACCATTAGATATTGAATAACCCCGTCATAGCCAATTTAGCTTTGTAAAAAGCTGGCAGACAATTCCTTTAAAAACCAGCTATGCTGGTTTTTTTGTGGCTGTAATTCGGAGAATCACCATGTTTAGCGCATTTACTCAGCAGCATTGCGATGCATTATTAAGTTTACGCCCTAATGAAACCAAAATAGGCCAACAGGTTTATCTGGCATCGGCTGAACTGTCATTAGCACAAAATGCACAACAGGCTAAATCCAGTGGCGCCCAGTTTGCCATTATTGCCATTGCAGAAGATGTGGGACCACGAGCTAACCTCGGCCGAGGCGGCGCTGATGATGCCTTTATCGCTAGCATGAAACAGTTGATTAATTTACAGTCCAATCGATTTCTTAATGGTAACGAATGTGCCATTTTAGGCCAAATCAGTCTTGATACATCAGTATCCACAACCGCTACCGTTGAACAATTACGCCAAGCAACCGCACAATTGGATGACATCGTCATTGCTGCAGTAAGTGAAATCATGCAAGCAGGATTAGAACCCATCGTTATCGGCGGCGGCCACAATAATGCTTATGGTTTATTAATGGCAACAAAAGCCACTACAGGCCTACCTGTCGCAGCCGTCAACCTCGATCCACACAGTGATTTTAGACCACGAGAAGGTCGCCACAGCGGTAATGGATTTAGTTATGCCGCCGCCAATGGCGCACTCGACCATTATCATATTCTCGGCTTGCATGAATTAAAAAATAGTGAAGAAACCCTAGAACAACTGAGCCTGTTTGGCGCTACATGGAACAGTTTGCAACAAATTTGGATCCGGCGTGAACTGTCACTAGAAACCGCATTAAAACAAATCGCTAAAGCATTAAATCAAACCCAACTGCCCGTCGCATTAGAGCTCGATGTCGATGCGATTGCCAATATGCCCAGCAGTGCAGCGACTTTTGCCGGTATATCGATACTCGATGCCTGCCATTATGTGCATTATATTGCTAAGCATTGTCCATGCCATTACGCTCATTTTGCAGAAACTGCCCCAGCATGTCATCACGCGGGTTTAGAAGCGGGTTACCGCGATGCAGGTCAAGGTCTCAGTGAGTTAATTTATGCTTATCTTCAGGGTCGATTAACCGGTCTGAATTAGAATCAGCTACGGCTATTCATTAAAGGCTAATTTTATGCTCTAATGCAGGCAATTTTTTAGCCTTAACTGCTGCTTTTTATTGGGGCTAATCGACGCGAAGCTCATTGCTGCGTTCAAGTTGAAGTGAAATGTATATTAGGTGCAAGGTAAGACAACTAATTGATTGTTGTCACACTCTCGCACCACAGCATTTCAGCAATCATTCGCAATGGCATACACTCGCTATTAATTATCGCACATTATAGGAATATACCGATGTCTGAAGGCGAACCGAAAAACACTCATTTTGGATATAAAACTGTCGAAGCCGATAAAAAAGCAGACTTAGTCGCTGACGTGTTTCATTCCGTCGCGGCAAAATACGACATTATGAATGACGTGATGTCTTTTGGAGTTCACCGCTTTTGGAAGCGCCACACCATTGAAGTCGCGGCTGCAAGACCGGGAATGAAAGTGCTTGATTTAGCCGGTGGTACTGGCGATCTCACGGCTAAGTTTTCACATTTAGTCGGCGATAGAGGTCAAGTCGTTCTTGCTGACATTAATGATTCAATGCTCAAGGTCGGTCGCACTAAATTACGTGACAAAGGTATCGTCAATAACGTCAGCTATGTTCAAGCTAACGCTGAAGCACTGCCGTTTCCTGATAACCATTTTGATATCATCACTATCGCGTTTGGTTTACGTAATGTTACCGATAAAGATGCGGCGTTACGTTCAATGCAACGAGTATTAAAGCCTGGTGGAAAACTACTCGTGCTTGAGTTTTCAACACCTAAACATGAATTAATGCGTAAAGTTTACGACATGTATAGCTTTAAGGTGTTACCTAAAATGGGCGCATTAATCACTAAAGATGCTGACAGCTACGAATACCTTGCCGAATCAATTCGGATGCATCCTGATCAAGAAACGCTTAAACAAATGATGGTAGATGCAGGTTTTGAACAAGTCGACTACACCAACATGACAGACGGCGTTGTCGCATTGCATAGAGGTTATAAGTTCTAATGACCCCTAATCACTTTGCTTTGTTAACTTGTGCTGCCATTGAAACCGCTTTTAACCAACTGCCAGCACAGGCTAAAAGTGACTATGCTCGCCAAAAGTCATTGCACGGCAAAGTATTTTGTATCCAGCTGAGTCAGTTAAACTGGCCCATTTATTTGGTATTTGCCAAACAAATTCAAGTACTCAGCCATTACGAAGGTGATGTAGCAGTAACCGTACGTGCTGATGTATCAACATTATATCAGCTGACTGAAGGCGCTAATTTAACTGAGCTTATCAAACAAGATAAACTCAGTTTGGAAGGCGATATTCAATTACTGCAATCGTTAAGCCATTATTTACAGAATATTCATGTTGATTTTGCCGAACCATTATCACGTTATATTGGTGATGCTCCGACGCATAAACTCGTTGCTACAGCAAAACAATTTAACCATGATATCAAGCTGGTCTTACAAAAAACTCGCTCACACATCAGCCAGTTAACCACTGAAGAATATCACCTAGCACCGCATAAAATCGAATGGCTACATTTTCGTGATAATCTGGACGAACTGGTGAGTCAAACCGAACGTATCGAAGCCAAGATAGCCCAATTAAGAGATCAAATAACACAATGACAACTGCAAGTATCAGGCGTGGTTACCATGTCATTAAAACCATTCTGCATTTTGGCTTAGATGACTTAATACCTAAACACAAAAAGCCCTGGTATTTCGCCATTGTGCGCAACAGTTTATTTTGGATCCGTAATAAGCATAAAACTAAATCGCCTGCAGAGCGCTTAAAATTAGCGATGCAAGATTTAGGGCCGGTATACATCAAATTAGGGCAAATGCTGTCGACTCGCCGTGATTTACTTGACGACGAATGGGCGTATCAGTTGGCCATGTTGCAAGACAGAGTGCCACCATTTGACTCTGCTTTAGCACGAGAAGCCATTGAAGCTGAGCTTGGTGCTCCTATCGCAACCTATTTTGATGATTTTAACGATACACCACTTGCCTCTGCATCCATATCGCAAGTACACACCGCTACCTTAAAATCTAACGGTAAAGCCGTGGTGCTTAAAGTGCTGCGACCTAATGTTGAGCAGCAGATATTAGCTGACTTACAGTTAATGACTCAAACGGCTAACTTACTCGAAACCTTATTAGGTGACGGTAATCGTTTACGCCCAGCAGAAGTGATTGAAGATTACCGCACCACCATTTTAGGCGAGCTAAACTTAAAGCTAGAAGCGCTTAACGCCATCAAGCTGCGCAATAATTTTCTGGATTCTAATTCGCTGTATGTGCCTTTTGTTTACGAAGAACACAGTTATCAACGCCTTATGGTCATGGAACGCATTTACGGTATTCCAGTCTCTGACACCGAAGCGTTACGAGCTCAAGGTACCAACTTTAAACTGCTTGCTGAACGCGGTGTAGAATTGTTTTTCACCCAAGTGTTTCGCGACAATTTTTTCCACGCAGATATGCATCCAGGCAACATTTTTATCAGTCGTGAACATCCAGACGACCCATTTTATATCGGCCTAGACTGCGGCATTATGGGCACATTAACCGAAGTGGATAAACGTTACCTAGCAGAAAACTTTTTAGCCTTTTTTAATCGCGATTATCACCGTATTGCCCAGCTGTATATTGAGTCAGGTTGGGTATCTGAACACACAGATATTATTGCGTTTGAACAAGCTGTAAAAGTAGTTTGCGAACCCATGTTTAATAAACCATTGGATGAAATTTCATTCGGTCATGTTCTGTTAGAGCTGTTTAGAACTGCGCGTCATTTTGATATTGTGGTGCAGCCACAATTGGTGTTACTCGAAAAAACCTTACTGTATATTGAAGGTTTAGGCCGTCAGTTATATCCACAATTAGATTTATGGCAAACCGCCAAACCCTTCCTAGAAAATTGGATGTCAGAACAAGTTGGCCCTAAAGCCATGTTCAATAAAGTAAAATCAAATGCGCCATTTTGGGCTGATAAACTCCCTGAGTTTCCTGAATTGATTTACGACAATTTAAAACTAGGCCGTAAATTACTCGGCACTCAACAGCAAATGTTAGATAAGTACTTGCGCTACCAACAGAAATCGCACAAGAGTAATTATCTACTTATCACTTCGGCTGTATTATTGATCTGTGGCACAATTTTATTTACTCAAATAGCTACACTATGGCCTGCATATACCTGTATAGGTGCAGGCATATTGATTTGGGCAATAGGATGGCGATCTAGGCCAAAGAATCGTAAGTTTTAGCTAGCACTAATTTATTAGAGGTTCATAATACTTAAAGAATTGGGTGTTATTATGGATTTTGAAATAACTTTTTTACAAAAACCATTTTTACTTTAAAGAGGAAAATCTTCATGGGCGGCATCAGTATTTGGCAGCTTCTAATCGTAGCGTTAATTGTCATTCTATTATTTGGGACTAAAAAATTGCGTTCTTTGGGCGGTGATTTAGGTGGAGCAGTAAAAGGCTTTAAAAACGCCATGACTCCAGAAGATGAAAGTAAATCACTAGAAGACAAAGACCAAACGGCAGCGACTTCGCAACAGGCTGCAGAAAAGCAACCTGAAACAGAATCTAAAGATAAACAGGCGTAATTTATTATGTTTGACGGTATCGGCTTTATGGAGCTGCTGCTGATCGGTATTTTGGGGCTAGTAGTACTAGGCCCCGAAAGACTACCGGTTGCAGTACGTTCGTTAACAGGTTGGATCCGTGCGCTTAAGCGCATGGCTAACTCTGTCAAAGATGAACTTGAGCAAGAGCTTAAAATTGATCAGTTACATGCTGATTTAAAAAAAGCTGAAAGCAAAGGTTTAGCCAATTTGTCGCCAGAGTTACAAGAGTCGATTGATCAGCTGAAAAAAGCCGCTGAATCAGTGAATCGTCCTTATAAGGTTGAAGACACATCACCTGTCGAGCCAAAAAAATCAGCTGACGAGTCTCCTTCAGTCAAAGAAGCTAAGTCATCTGAAGTGACTAGCGAAAACAGTTCAAACCCTAAATCAAACGGATAATCCATGTCGCAACAGCAACCGCTTATTAGCCATTTGCTTGAATTACGTAACAAATTGCTTAAAGCCATTGGCAGTGTGTTATTGGTATTCATTACTATTGTGTATTGGGCTAACGATATTTATCACTACATAGCTTTGCCTTTAATGCGCTCGCTTCCAGAAACGGGCAGTATGATTGCAACCGACGTAGCCGCGCCTTTTTTTGCACCCTTTAAATTAACACTAGTATTAGCATTCTTCATCGCCATTCCCTATGTGCTTTATCAAGTATGGTCTTTTGTCGCCCCTGGGTTATATAAACATGAAAAACGCTTAGTTGTTCCCTTGTTAGCCAGCAGCACTCTGTTGTTTTATCTTGGAATAGCCTTTGCCTACTATATTGTTTTCCCAGTTGTATTTGGGTTTTTCACCAGTGTCGTTCCAGAAGGCGTACAAGTTGCTACTGATATCAGCAGTTATTTGAGTTTTATTCTAAAATTATTTTTTGCCTTTGGTTTAGCTTTTGAAATACCTGTAGCAGTCGTTTTGCTTTGCTGGGCTGGTGTTACAACACCCGATGAGTTACGCCAAAAACGCCCTTATATTGTAGTAGGAGCTTTTGTTGTTGGCATGGTACTCACACCGCCCGATATTATCTCGCAGACTATGCTAGCCGTACCAATGCTGTTATTGTTTGAAGGTGGACTAATCGCCGCACGTTTCTACAGCAAAAAAGAAGATGAGCCAGAGAACGAAGAAGCTGAAAATTAAGCGATAAAGAAAGGCTCTACAGACTAAAATAATAAGGAAGAATCAATGCGTTTAAGTTTAATTGCCGTCGGGATCATATTGATCTCGGCTAATGCATATGCCAATACCAATCTTGGCCAGCAACTGTCTATATGTGCCGCTAAAACGGACAAAACTGTGCGATTAACTTGTTATGACGAATTAGCTGCTAATGCTAAACCCAGTGCTCACATAATGACGACGGCAAATACAACTAAGATTGCCCCATCTGAGGCTCCAAGGCCACCCGCTTCACCAAACGTTGTGTTACCTTTGGTTGCAACAAGTCCTCAAGTACTCAGCGTTGATGATTTTGGTTTACAAAAGAAAGTCATAGAAGATGAAGTCGATAAGATTTACTCTGAAGTCATTAGTGTTAAGAAAGATGCGTTAGGCGCATTTGTGATAACACTCAGCAATGGTCAAGTCTGGAAGCAAAGTAGCTCAAAGTATTATAAAATCAAAAAAGGTCAACGCATCTTTATTGAAACAGGTGCATTGAATTCATTTTTATTGGGTAGCGATGATCGCAATGCTACTACCCGAGTTAGACGATTAAAGTAACGACAGTACTTTTATTACATGACTCAATACATCGACATTGCTGTTAATCTGCTTAGCGACAGGCTGAAGCACGATATTGACACTATTATCAATGATGCGGCGAAACATCATGTTTCGCCGTTAATTGTTATTGGCAGCGATCTCGATGAAAGCTCCGACTCAATATCTCTCTGCCAACAATACCCGCAACAACTATACTGCACGACAGGTGTACATCCGCATCATGCATCATCTTGGGATCAACATAGCAAAGCACGTTTAACTCAGCTGGCCAAACAAGACACCGTGGTAGCTATTGGTGAATGTGGGCTTGACTACAATCGTGACTTTTCACCACGCCCGGTACAAAGAAAGGCATTTGCAGCGCAATTAGAGCTAGCTTGCGAACTCAATATGCCAGTGCTGATGCATTGTCGTGAAGCTCATAGCGATTTTATCGCCATTGTAAATGAGTATCGAGCTCATCTCCCTAATGCCTTACTACACTGTTTTACTGGCAGTAAAGATGAGTTAATTGAGTGCTTAGCCGCTGATTTATATATTGGCATTACTGGGTGGATTTGCGATGAACGTCGAGGGCAAGACCTTGCTCAATTAGTACCATTAATTCCTAATCATCGCATTATGGCAGAAACCGATAGTCCTTACTTATTACCTCGCAGTATGCGACCTAAACCTAAATCGAGTAAAAATTTACCCCAATACTTACCTTATATTGTCGAATACATGGCCAATTTACGCCAACAATCAGTACAATCATTAGCGCAAGAATGTTATAAAAACAGTTGTGACTTTTTCCAACTGCCAGTTCATTTTAGCGTGAATAATAACTCATGATGGCCATCATATCGCATCATTTACAACAGTTATGCCAGTATCAATTTAGGATACTCATTGGATTTTTTTTGCTGTTTATTGGCCAAAATTGTTGGGCTAATACACTCTCTGGGATACCGCTTAGACTGACATCAGACTCCATAACAAAAATTGAATTACACGACTGGGTTTATGCCAATCAAAGTAATGATATTGAAACTCTAACCACATTATTACAACGGCCAGAAAACAGCTGGAAAAAACTTGATACCAATCAACCATATCAAATAGGCATTAAAAACTATTGGGTGAGTTTTAGTATATTTAATCCCAACGACCATCTATCACGCATTATTGCCTTAGATAACCCATTACTCGACAGTGTTAAAATATACCACCTGATCAATGGGGAACTGGTCAGTACTGAAATAATGGGCGACTCCTTACCGTTTAAGCAACGACCATTACAAAGCAATATCTTTTTATACCCAGTTAATTTTGAACCTGGTGATACACATACTTTTTATTTAAAAATAGACAGCAAAGGTAGCATCAGTTTGCCATTAGTGTTGTGGTCATCAAACGACCTAACCCAACTCACTGAAACTAAGAATTTGTTTAATGGCATGCAAATAGGATTATTACTCGCTATTTGCTTGTTCAGTTTATTTATCGCGCTCGCGTCGGCATCTTATAGTTACAGTTATTACAGCGGCTATGTATTAGGGCTTACGTTACTCACGGCGACAATTCATGGCGTATCATTTCGCTATTTGTGGCCTCAATGGCCCATTATACAACAGTATATTTTCATTATTATTATCCCATTAACATTGGGTTTTTCATTGATGTTTACTGAAAAAGTATTGCAACTAAAATATCATAATCTAAAAATGCTGCGTATTTGTCGCATCATGGCAGTGCTCTGTTTTGGCTTAACGATCATCATGCCATTTATTAACTACAGTTTTGCGCTGTATGTTTTAGCATTTGTGGTGTTAACTATCAGCACAATCCTAATGGCTTTCTCATTAATCCAAGCTTTTAGCGGCCAACGCAATGCCCCTTTATATGCCATTGGCCGTATGGGCTTAATGATTGGGTGCATCATTACAGGGCTAATTTATCTCGGTCTAATCACCCTAAACATATCGCCACAGATCCCCGTAATGATAGGACTCACTTTTGAAGTCATCACCATGGCGGCAGTGCTCGCCTTACGTTATAACGATGAACGAAAGGCTAAATTTGAGATCCAGCAACAGACATTAGAGCAAGAACAACGGCTGCGAGAAATCCGTGAAGAAGCACTGCGTAGTGAGGCTGGAAATAGTGAAAAACTTGAGCAAATGGTTCAAGAACGGACACTTGAATTAGAAATTACCTTACGTGAACTCAATGAGGTGAATCAAAAGCTGACAGAACAAAACACCATAGACAGCCTTACTGGAGTGAAGAATCGTAGTGCTTTTGATCGTCGCCTCATTGCAGAAGGCCGTATTAGCCGACGCCAACAGACACCGATGTCTTTGTTAATGATTGATATCGATAAATTTAAAAATATCAATGACCAATATGGTCACCTTAGTGGCGACTTCACCATAAAGATGATTGCAAATACATTATGTGAATACATTAAACGTCCAACGGATCTCGTATCACGTTTTGGTGGTGAAGAATTTGCTATTATATTACCTAGTACAGATATAGAAGGTGCTGTGCTAGTTGCGGAGCAAATTCGCCAAGCTATCAGCGATCTTACCATTGCCCATAATGGTTACACGATACCCTTAACGGTCAGTATCGGTGTGAGTGAGACAATTATCGACAGTGATGAGCATCCAATGCTATTACTAGAACAAGCAGATAAAGCCCTGTATAAAGCCAAACGCAGTGGCCGTAACAAAGTCTGCTATTACCCGCTCGAAACAGACGAGATCTAAACCAGGAGTCGAAATTGAATATTATTACTAGTGCCTTTCCACAGCGCAGAATGCGCCGCATGCGTAAACATGAATTTAGCCGTCGTTTAATGTCTGAAAATACCTTAACAGTTAACGATCTCATTTATCCAATGTTTGTGTTAGAAGGTTTTCAACGCTCAGAAAAAATTGCTTCAATGCCAGGAATTGAACGATTTTCAGTTGATCTATTGTTAAAAGAAGCCGCTGAGCTGGTTGAGCTTGGCATTCCGCTTATTGCATTATTCCCCGTGACGCCAGCAGATAAAAAGAGTTTACTGGCAGAAGAATCTTACAATCCTGATGGATTAGTGCAGCGTGCCGTGCGTGAATTAAAGCAAGCATTTCCACAGCTTGGTATCATGACTGATGTAGCTTTAGATCCCTACACGACTCATGGTCAAGACGGTATTATCGATGACACTGGTTATATCATGAATGACATCACCACCGAGATCCTAGTCAAGCAGGCTTTATCTCATGCCGCTGCAGGGGCAGATATTGTCGCGCCATCAGACATGATGGACGGTCGTATAGGTGCAATTCGCCAAGCCCTTGAAGAAAATGGCTTTGTGAATACTCAGATCATGGCTTATTCCGCTAAGTATTCCTCAAGTTATTATGGTCCTTTTCGTGATGCTGTCGGATCGGCTAGTAATTTAAAAGGTGGCAATAAACACAGCTACCAAATGGATCCGGCCAATAGCGACGAAGCATTACACGAAGTGGCATTAGATATTCAAGAAGGTGCTGACATGGTCATGGTTAAACCAGGGATGCCTTATTTAGACATAGTACGCCGTGTCAAAACTGAATTAGCAGTGCCAACATTTGCTTACCAAGTCAGTGGTGAGTACGCCATGCACATGGCTGCTATTCAAAACGGTTGGTTAGCAGAAAAAGCCATTGTGATGGAGTCATTACTTTGCTTTAAGCGCGCTGGTGCTGATGGTATTTTAACCTACTTTGCTAAACGTGCTGCTCAGTGGCTTAAAGAACAAAACTCATAAACCTCCGATATTAAGTGGTTATAAAGCCAATCCATCTCGGGTTAATGCTATTCGGATAAGCATTACTGTTTATATTTAAGTGGATAACGGCTAGGTATATAGAGCACTGAGCGTGGATACGTTCGGTGCTTTCTTTTATCTGGAAGGATAAAGTGTTTTATAT
>NZ_JACJDU010000065.1:0-17272 GCF_014163715.1 Shewanella sp. SR44-4
ATCCAGAGCGATGGTCAAAAGAAGAGCGAAACTGGCAGCCAATAGGCGCTGTGGAGTTAAATCCAGAGCAACATAAAGAAGCTGCTTAACAATTTAGGCGACAACTGTCTTGAAAAACGCCGGTTGTGTATGTAGACCAGAACAGTATTTTTAAAGTAAAAGAATAAAAAACATATCACTCAAGAGTCTAAAGTTCGCTAATACGACACTTAATCCAAGTTCTGTTTACTGCCACATATTTATTAGACTCTTACAAAATAATGTTTCTCATTATTCATTAGGATTGTGACACAGGGCATCGTAGGCGAATGAGTATGCGTTTTTTGGTCGCTACGAAAATTTCAATACTGAATCACTTACAACAATTGATGAAGTGATAGCGTAATGAACACATTTAGCTCTAAAAATAGACTAAATCTGTATGGTAAATGCTCGCGCCCTCGCCCTTGTCTAGAGCTGATTATGGCTTGAGTACAATGCCCCTACTCAAGCCATATAGCGATAAGAAATATGATCAATCAATTCTATTTAGAGCGGTTAAAACCGGCTAAACATTCAGATTCTAATCGTTTACCTCTATAATCGATTTTTTCATTTTGCTCACTGCCCGATTTAGATTGAAACTTTTCCCCAGTTACCTTGGCAACTAAATTGTCGACTTTTCTGATGCTACTTTGCTTTATCTTGTAAAAATACTGGGCTGGCGAATGCTTAAACTCTTCAGGATCTTTTATATCATTATTCATTAACTCAAGAATATCTTCAGCAGAAGCGCCTTCAACGGCAGCACGATACAGACTTCGTTCGTATTCTCCAATAAAGTGACATTGCTCTTTAACAGAGGCTTCCTGAGGAAATGTTTCACCAATATTCCCTGTATTTACAGAGCCAGAAAATGACAGTAAAATCCCAAATACTAATACGACACCACCGATGACCATAGTTTTGTTTTTTGTATCTAGCCCTTTAAATGTCTCAAGTAAGCTCTGTTTAAGTCCGGTTTTTTTTTCAACATTATGATCTGAATTCATTGATTTCTCTCTATTATTTTATTATTCAACATCGTTATAAACACAAACGCGCTTACAGCGTTTGTGATTAACTTGTGGCTATAATATGAAATAGCAGTAGATTACTGCAGTGACAGAAGTTAAAAAAAAATACGCAATTTATTGAATAATTTTATTAAGTAATTTTAGTGAGTAAAAATCCAGACCGTGGTTGCAAATGAGTACACAAACAACATGCATGCAAGAGATGTGAAGGGTTTGCGTTTCAGCAATTTTTGGAATAAATAATAAGTGCTTTGTGAGTATTCAACTACAGGTAATCCAGCTTTAAACCTGTGAATGCTCTGTTCAAATGCTAAAGCATCAGGAAACCTAAATTCAGGATTATTAGATAATGCTTTGTTAATGATGGCATTTAATTCTGAGTATTTACCCCCTAACTGATGCCCTGGTAAAACAGTGGTACCGGTTAATACATAATGCAATAACACACCAAGTGAATATACATCAGATTGTGCGGAAGAAACTTCTCCTGCGATTTGCTCTGGTGCACTCCAAAAGCGAGTGAATGCTTTAATTGTATAAGCAGAAACGAATGGGTCATTCATATTTCGTTTGTACTTTCTAGCGAGACCAAGATCGATTAATACTAAATGACCTTGATCATTGATGATGATATTTTGCGGTTTTAAATCACCATGGTAAAGATGTTTTCGATGTAAATAGCTTACTGCGCCTAATAGTTGCTCAAATATATTCAGTTTCTGCTTTAAATTCTTTTTACTACTCGCCAACCAAATATCTAATCCTTGTCCATCAATAAAGTCCATCACAATACAAGCGGAACCAAGTACCTCAGATACTCCATATATGCTGCATACATTGGGATGGTCTAGTGACATTAAGGTTGTGGCTTCATTAAAAAAAATGGCTCGTTGTTGCGTTGAACTAAACTTATTGGCTCGCAGAATTTTAATAGCCGCTTTATGTGCCTCTCCTTTATGACTATCAGTACAGATTAAGCGCTGTTCACCTTCAAATACCAACCCCATACCGCCAGCTTCAGATACAAGCTTAGTGACAGTAAAACCCATGACAATTTGTCCAATTAAGGATTCATAGGATAAATCAACAACATTGGACATTTGTGATTCTATTAGTTCACTACTTGATACGGGAGTATGATTAATGGCGAGCATTTTCTCAAGTTCATTAACTTGCTCAGGAAATTGTATCTTTAATGGCTGTAAACGTTGCTGTTGTTCTAGGGTATTTAAACTCGATAACTCAGCGAACAGAGAAACAATATCTATCATTCTGTAAGCTTTGTTCTAAGCCAAGCCGTGGCAAATTGTAAATCGTTATCAACTGTTCTGGTCGATAAATCTAACATATCAGCGATTTGCTGATGTGTTACCATTGCAAAATTTTTCAACTCAAATACTTCAGCTTGTCTCGGATATGACTTCTGTAAAAGCTCCAACACAGAAGATAACGTAAGATTCTCTGTCCAATTAGGTAAAGACACCTCTGCATCCGTCAACTGTAATTGAAGGTATTCATGCTTAGCTTTTTGTTGATTTAGTAAGGATTGATGTGGTTTACCAAAGAGTAAATGCCAAACTGAGACGCGTACGTAATCAAAAAAATCTTGCCTCCCTTCAAAGGGCTGCTCATCGTTACGCCAACGATGTAACTTCACAACAGACTCATTGGCCAGCTCTGTAATAGATGCATCATGTAAAATTGTTTCATTTGGACGATGATGTGAAAGATACTTTTCGACTATAGATCGAATATCTTGATACGCATAAATGAGGAATTCCTCGCTTTTATGCTTATCTCTATTTTGCCAACCTAACAGTAATTCAGTGGCATTACTTAGCTCTCTAATGGACACTATATTCCCTATATTGTTCAATATAATAATGATGTAAATTATCAACTAGTTCAGCCTATATTACTAGCAATTACAACCTATTGACTAATGCAATGGGTAAATCAGTTAAATTAACGATCGTCAATTCTTGTGTTGAGGTAAAAGTGTCTATCCAAAAACGATTCTCGTATTGAACTATCTCCCTCACTGGACTGTGCCCGTGGACGACATAATCAATGTCTTCAATTGCAGTGCACATATTTAGGTCATGTAATGGCCTACTCCAAAGCACATTCCATATATCCTCATCGGACAATTCATCGTGTTGAAGCTTGCCCCAAGAAGTTAAAGCTGAAGCATGGCTAATTCCAATAAATGTACAGCCTACTTGAATTGTCCTTGTTAGTGGCATGGTGATATCAATGATAGTTTTCCATCGAAGTAATACATCATAATGACTAATATTTTCTGCTAACCAACCTCCTCCGTTTTTGATTAAAAACCCCCAATAACTTGAACACTGAAATCCTAATAAAAAAAGTTGTTCGTGGTTTCCCAAAACAGAAAAAAACCATTTTTTAGTGAGCAAGTTAAGGCAATCAATACTGCCTATCCCCTTACTAATAATATCACCAGTACAAAAAAGCCTATCTCTTTTAAAATCAAAGCCTAATATTGCTAATTTTTTATATAAATGCTTAATTTGACCATGAATATCACCGACTATGTAGTCTCTACCGACTGAATTAACAGGAGTATAAATATGTTGCTTTCTAGGCATAAAATGCATAAACACATCCATAAAAAAAGGCCAGTTTACAACTGACCTTGAGAGTAATAACCTATTTGCTAACCAGTTTATCCCACAGTGCATGATTAGTTTTATAGCCTGGCTTTATCGTTGCAATCACAGTCAGTACGAAGCTTGATATAAACATATAGAAGCCAACATCCGCATACCTTAACCCTTCAACAATTCCTCTTATAACTTCTTTGCGATTAACGCTACCAAACATTTGTGTTGCTTGAAATACGTCGGATATCTCTTGATAAACGGTAAAGGAAGTAGACAGTAATAGAATAATTAAAGTACCGCGTGAAATTAACTGCTTAAATCCAAAAAGATGACTACACAGTGCAAAAATGGTCACTATGTATAACCATATTGGTGCTATGTCATTTAATGGCATTCTACTGCCAAATACGTTCATCACAGGACAAAATGTACTTAACAGCATTAAAGCTAGACTGAATACCGCAAAAAAGTTCATTAATTTAATATTCGGTATATCTGCAGTTAACGCACTATTTGTTGTATTGGTGATAGCAGACTTAGCTTGTTGAAAAGAAGGTGACTGATTCAACTCGTGCGTGACTTGCCCTACTGTTTTTTTTGCATCACAAATCAGTTCTAAGCTTTTATTTGTTAATGACATTTTCAATCCTTGTATTAGATTTGCAACGTTAAAGCTGAATAATATTATTAGCTAACAACTCTCTATCCAGGCTAATGCCATCTTTTTCCGCTAAATCCGTTATATAATCTAACTCACATTCATTGACGGCTTCATTTTGCGAATCACTCATTTCTTGAGTCATACTTCTAATACCCACTTTTTTAAAGCACACACCTAACATTTTAAGATTAGCTTGATAATTCCCCGAACTATTCCACTCATTTAGCCAAGTCATTTGTTCTTCGTCAGAAGACCCGCCGCATCCTACGAGTACTAATGCACTCAAACCCAAAACGACGCCAAATTTAATGTTACTTTTAATCATTGCTTTCATGTTTTAATCCTTTCTTTTTGTTATGCATACTAAAGTCATATGCGATTGGGATTAGCTTAAAGAAATGATGAAAAACATGGAGTGACGTAAAATATATTTTTTTACGCAAAAAAATTGAATATATAAGAGGAAATATCAGAACATATCAATGTTAGAGTAGAGTGTAAAAGCACGTCATGAACAATCAAACATTAAAATCCTAAAGCTTTGATATTATTTATAAAAAAAGACTGCCCAGTGTTAAAGTTCAATCAAGGTTTAAGACGTACATGAATACTATTGCAAACGTACCAGACCAATTAGAGTATTTATCTAACGTAACAAGGTTGATTGGTATCTTTTATATATGCAATAATATCAGTAAGTTAATTAAATAAAATAACCTTCTTACATTTATGAATTTTGGCTATACACTAGGCCGAAACAAGGACGAAATGAAGTATTTTTCAACAAGATTCATCGATGTACCTAAAATGCAGCGGTATGACAATATCGTCTACGTTATACTACTGACTTTAGTGCTGATCTATTTTCCTAAGGGAATACTGCCAAAACAAGTATTAACAGAGTACCCAGACTTACAAAATTATAGAACATCAGAAAAGTTTAATACTTATGGAATAACAAGTAGCCAGTTTACCATCCCATTTGTCGGCTGCTTTACCCGATACACTGGTACTATTATTGGTCACACGGATCCTTATACTCGGCATTTGTGGGATTATGAATGTGGTTCTCTGAACTTTGACTACAAAATAATTCGTGAAGGTAAGCGGTTCAAACTTTATTACTTTAGACCGCTTGGTGAAAAAATAAATATGAATGAAAACATGAAGGCTGAAATTGAATCAAATTTCAATTTTGTCATCAGAAATGCGTTCCAAAACTAAGGTGACTCAGTGGTAAACATAATCTTTTTTATCGGTCTATATTTGATTCGTTTTATCATGGCGCTTGTCGCGGGGTATATCGGATACATATGGGGTTTAGGTATCGATAATGCTATTTATATTACATTAGGCTATTTTTTATTGTTAATGTTCATCAATGTAGAAGGATATGGCATTTATATTTCTACTTTATCCGCCTTGGTTTTTTCCTATGTATTCTTATCGTTCTTTTTCGGTTTGTATGACGCAGCAGGAGCGATACCAAGTAATCGTTAATGCAGAGTATTTGTAATGATTACTCGTCGAATCGTTCGACTAATCCATTATGTATAAACAAAAATATTAACGCTATATAGATAAGAAATAGCGAAGTACATCCAGTACCTGCCACCCATAAAAAAACAGCATAAAGCCAATGCATTTCTTTGCCTGCAGCAAATCCAAACAAGTAGATAAACCAGCCTACACCGACAAAATAAGGAATGAGTGGCCTTGTTATGCAAACAAACCTTGAACATTTGAAGATACACCACAAAACAAGCTGGATTGGCAGCATCATCAAATAGTAATATAGCTTTACTGGTGCGAGTATCACTTTAGAAATAATATTCAATTCCCTTCCTTATCGGTGCTTTTTGAAGACTTATTTTTGAGAAAGCAGACATTTAACGGGTGAAATGGCTATATTCCACTCTATTATCTAGCTAAATAAAGCTCTAGCATGACTTTGGTTTACGGTCTTAGTAAGCCAAAGTCATATTGAATGGGCTACTACAGAAACCTGAGCCACCCATTAGCCATAAGTGTAAACAATGCTAAGTGAAAAATAATTGTTCAATCTCATCACCGAGCAAAGACTCTTTTTCCAGTAGTATTGTAGTAATGTTAGTCAGTAACTGATAATTGTCACTGAGCAATTTTTCTACCTGTACTTCAGCCAATTCTAACCAGTTTTTCACCGCTAATTGAGCAACAGATAACAATTCACTTTCTTCGAATCTAGTTAATAAGGCAATATTGATCGGGCCAACGGTTGCTTCAATCCCTCCTTCGTAAATGGCATGCATGGCTAATTGAGTTGCTTTTTCGATGTCACTCGAAGCGCCTGTACTCACTTCATCACTATCACCGGAGCACAATTTTTCTGCTACTCTTCCCGCTAGTAATACTTGCAATTTGCTCATAACTCTTCGCTTTGACAGGCTTTCATATTCTTCTGCTTCCCGAGTAGCAACAAATCCTAACGTAAAATTTCTCGGTTCAATAGTAATAAAATCAACTGGTTGTTTAGGGAACAATAATTTATAAGCCAACAAATGTGCCGCTTCATGGTAAGCCGTGCTTAGCTTTGCTTCGTCACTCAATAATATATGTTCTGAGGGAGAACCATAGGCCACTCTAATCATGGTTTTTATTATGTGTTCAGTAGATAGTTGCTCATTGTCACCAACAGCTTGGTAAACAGACTCTCGTAAAACTTGTTCTATTTGTGCTGAAGACATGCCTTGGGCTGAAGACACTAATTGCTGTAATTCAGTTTGTTGCCAATTCAAATTATGCTTATCTGCAAAACGTTTAAAAAATGCTAAACGGGCAGATTTATTTGGTAAGTCACAATAAATTGTCTCATCAAATCGACCTGGTCGTGTAATGGCTTTATCAAGTAATTGTGGGAAATTAGTCGCCGCCATGACAAATATTGGCGCATCACCACTTGAAAAGCCGTCCATTTCTGTTAAAAGCGCATTAACCGTTAAATTTCGGTCTCTTGAGCTGCCATCGGTACTATTGGTTCGTTGGCCGGCAATAGCATCAATTTCATCAATAAAGACAATAGACGGTGAATACTTTCTCGCGGTAGCAAACAACTTTTTAATGTTTTCAGTTGTGCCACCATTATTAGGAGATGACAGTTCGGATGCGGTCACACTAAAAAAGGGTAACTCACACTCCCCCGCAACCGCTTTGGCTAATAGTGTTTTCCCCGTCCCAGGAGGACCTGCAAACAAAAAGCCAGTGGGCACTTTTACGCCGAAATTTAATAATTTATCAGGTGTCTTTAGCCAGCTAATCACCTCTTTTAAACGTTTTTTAGCCCTATCGAGTCCAATAACATCATCAAGTGAGTCGCTCGGCAGGCTGTGATTAAAGAAACTGGTTTCTTGTAAATCTTTTGAATGAATGACCTGACAATAAGATAGATTATTAAATGATACGTCCAATGCATTATTTTTTAACTCAACACGACATTGATACTCAACTCTTTCATTTCGAGACATCATGCGTCGTATGGTTTTTTCGGTTGTTAGAAAATAGTTGATACGCATTAGCATGTCTGAAAATGTTGTTTTTATCGTTTCAATTTCTAATTCAAAATGCTGCCTAATATGGTGGTTCAAGGATTGATTTTTATGTTCAACCACGTCTTTGTTGACCAATCGAAAGCTAAAAATCGGAATTTTTGGGTTGATACCATGCACTTTTTCGGTGATTTCATCGATAGATAATTGAGCATTAGAAACAGAGTCCATATCAATTAAAAATGCATCAGGTCGATATTGCTGCATCATCTGTTTAATATTTTCGGCGTCATCAACCAATTTAGTAGATAAACTAGGATCTAAAAACTCAATTTTAGATTGGAATTGCTTATCATTATCAAATATTAATACCTGTTTTACATCAATGCCGACAGTGTTTTCATTAACGGATACGTTGCAAGAAATGGATGATAAGTCATCAGTAATAAGATCACTCGACTTAACCAAAATTTCTGCTTTTAATTTCGATAACGAGGCGGTTAACTGCCTTGCAGTTATGTCAGGTGCTAATGACTGTAATAAAAATGATGCGAAATTAGCAGGCCAAGTAAAATCAAGCATGTCTTGATGTTCACTGACTTTATTAAGCTCTTTTTCTGCTAAGTAAGTAAAATGATTTATCTGCAAAGGTGTAAATAATGCAGAATACCCTTTAGATAAGCGGTTAACAAACTCAATAGACAACTTGGACCCGTTCGCAGGACTTTGTGAATACCTTAAAACATCAAAAATATTTAACTGATTCTGTTGATTGTTATTGGCTAATACATCCTGGCCTAAGTTAGTGGTAAAAATGATGATGCACTGGTCAAAATTAACAAATTCTTGACTCGTTTGGTCTTGTGCTTGACCACTATCTAAAATACTCAAAAGAGATTGAGTCACATTGCTGTGTGCTTTTTCTATTTCATCAAATAGAATAACCTGCCTTGGCTGCGCCCTAACTGCACTTGTAATTAAACCAAGGTTAGCATCGTTGTATTGCACCCCACTACCAAACAACTTCATCGCATCATTTTTATGTGAATACTGTTCCATATTAAAAAGAGTAAACGTGTATGCAGAACATTCATATTGATTCAATAAATCACAAAAAATTGAGGACAGGTAAGTTTTACCGACACCGGAAGGTCCGGCAAACGTGAAAATCAATCTTGGTCCTACACTCTGGCTAATATTTGACGTTAAATACCCTTTTGTAAGGCTTTGAATGGCTTTTTGTTGCCCTATAACTTGATTGTTTAATGCTATCGACAGTTGTTTTTCAATTTTTAGTGCTTTGCCAATATGGTTAGTTGATTTATTTAACCGCTTTAACTGTTTGATGCTTGTGTGTGACATGTTTAAAAGTGCTGCAATAAACAACGATTCATTAAACTCGCCTTCGTTAAAGTTGCCTTCACTAAACCCTTCATCACAGCAATATTTTACATCAGCATCATATTCAAGCTGAGAAGCATAACTTTTTGCAATTGCATACCAGCTTTTACTGGTGTCGTTCTCAACATTAATACTGCGAGTAACCGCTTTATTTTTAAGCTTTTGTCTTAACATATAAATATGTTCAGGCATAATGACTTGGCTTGGCTGACACTTAAAATACTTCGCTAATACTTGTAAGCTTTTTGGAGAGCCCAATAATGTCGCCAGCACTATATCGATACTCACTTCAGGTAACGCTTCTGCATTTATTTTTTGTACTTCAATCAACGGCTTTTCAGACAGATAACTGGCAACAGTGACAACGGCCATTTCTTCGAATAATTGTGGTGGCGCAGTACGTAAAATTGAATATTGCTCAAACTCTAAAGGGTCACGTACTTTAGGTTTTCCTGACTTGTTGTCATTAAGTGTTGTTAGGGCTTTATCAATAAAGTCTTGGCTTAATGTTAATGTAAAGTGTTCAGAAAATATTTCATCTAAAAGTTCTGACTCATCTACATTTTCATTTTCTGCTGCTGACTTGAATGTGTCTCTGAATAGCATTACCAATGGTTTTAAATCGAGTTTGCGAGTTAAGTTATATTCACACATTTTAATTGCTTTAAAGCCACCTAATTCATCACTAATCATGACAGCGACTTCATCATCAAAGCTATATAACGTGTCTACAGCAATAAAACACAATGATTCCTCTTGCTTAAAAGCCTTAAAATTGAATACTTTCCCCTCAAGAGCCGTATTTTTAATGGCATATCGAATACACAATAATACAACAGGTAACAGTATATCTGAATTGACTAAGGCATCATCCGCAATGGCTACGTCATCACAGTACACAGTACGAAATGTAAAAAAGGATTCGTTCAATTTCTCAAAAAGCATTGTTATCACCTTAAATAAATTTAAAGGGTTAATTATTTAGTTCGATGAGTAATGGGGTGTTTTGAGAGTTAACAATATCGTTTTTGTAGTTATTTGCTAAAGATAACGGGTTCATCCATGAGCCTAATAGAAGTCTGATTATGTTAATAATTTTAACATGAAGTTAACGATACCCAAAGCGATACGGTTAACATAACGCCAAATTTCAGATGAAAAAGTTAATTCATTCATGTGTTAACAGACTGCTTTTCAAGCTTGTTACACTGAAGAAAAAATTGAAAGGTATGAAAAGAAAGGCTCATAATAAATCCCATCTTTGGTGAGCCTCAACATGCGCCGAATCTCTATTATAGTAGTTGAATTTACAATAAACCTTTCCAAAAGTTTAAGTTACTAGGCGTTCATGGCTAGGCTAGAAGTCCCAATCCAGAGAGAAACGATTACCAGCAGGTAAAATCGGCTCTACTGTCTTTTTATACTTCGCTTTCACGCGTCCTTTACTATGACTAATTGATCTTAATTGATTAAATCCTGGCGTCGCATCAGCAATGTAGTTTTCCTGATAATAATGCCGGGAAATGGCCCCTAGACTATAAGCTGCAGCCGATGCCATGTCGGTATACAACAAGTGAGTAAAACTAGCGACAAAAGCATCCGCTTGGCTTTTAGACAAACGCTTGAAAGTCTTCAGTTGTAGCTTAGCCATCAGGAGTAAATACTGGGCTTCATTTTTAACATCTGTTTGAAAATGATGATGCTGCAGAATAGTTAACGCTGCTTCCGGATTAGCCGTTTTTAAGGCATCTGTCGCTTGCTTTAAATATTGCGCATCAAGTGACTCTTTGGGCTTTGAGTGATTCGATGACAGTATTTCCTTAATCGCTGCAGTGTAATCATTCATTGCAACTGCTGCGCAAATATCAACCCATTGCATTACTATCTGATGATATTGGTAAGCGTTATCATATGCTGTTTTCGGCGTATCATCCGCTTTTAACGGCACAACCTGACAACCAAACTGCAGTGCCAATTCAATTTCTTTAATCACTTGCTTAGAACCAGCATAGTTAACTCGTGCATCACCCATAGAGTTTTTAGTACACAGCACCAAAAACAATTCTGCATCACTCACAGCTTTAGGTATCACTGCGGCATAATGTTCACCGCCGGTGATACCTTCCTGATCAAACCAAACCTGATGACCTAAATGCTCTAAACTTGCCTTGAGCGATAAGGCAAGTGCACGATCTTTTGAGCTATAACTAAGAAACAGTTTCTTCATTACGTTCCTGCTTATGCAACTTAAGTTGATGGCGGATATTCTTAATGGCTTCTTCAGCTTTATTGTTAGATATCTCGTTATCTAAAGGCGCATTTTCTTCATTCATGGATTTTATTTGTGTTTCAACATCATCAAGCTCTTCTTCACGTTCGTCTTCATCCATCTCAGTGTCTTCAAGAATACTTTTCTTTCTTGCTTCCAGCGACTTTAAGATAGAATGATTACTCACTCGCTCTTTTTCTTCATTATCTTTTGCTGCTTCCACAATACTCTTTAAACTTTCTTGAGTAAGAATAGTTAACCGGATTTTATCGCCACTACTTACTACTAAATTAACGTCAATAGCTGAAATTGTTTCTTTTCCAATACCAGTTTGGCGGTCCACATCGTCCTTAGTCACAGTGGTCACATCTTTGTAGAAAAAGCTTTTGGACGATTTACCACTCATTTCTTGATTAATAAAATCATAAAAACCAGTAAACAAATCAATCTTGTCAGCAGTTAAAAATATAAATTGAATATATTGCACCGCAAAAACTAACGAACCTTTATTATCCCCCCAAAAACTCAGTTCATTTTCTCCGTGCAGTTTAGTTAATGCAGGAGCACGTCTTTCGTCAGACTGAATCAAGGCCCAATCACTCAGTACAATAGCTTCGTGATTCGAATAAATAACATCTGCTTTTTCTAAACCACAACTATGCAGCGCTTGTTTTTCGATTTGATTTTCAATGATGTCTTTCATCGTCGCGTTAACAGACTCGCCACTATAAAGGTTACGGTTCTTTCTGAGTGGAACACTCTTCCATAATTGAGCGCGATGAGCCTTTACCTTGTCGATGAGTTTGCAATACTCAGGTAATAGAGCATTAAGTAGGGTTAAGTTGCCCGTTTCCAATAGCTGCAACGTTTTTTGGCTTCTATTTTTCATGAAAAATATTAAGCAAAATAGCAATGGTACGCTAATAACCCCAGCACAAATCCTCATCACAGCATCAAGCTTAATCGGCCTAAACCCTGAAATATACTCGCCAGCTAGCTGATTGAATAAATCAGGTGCATTAGCCCCAGTACAAAGTACAGAGCCCACTCCAGCAGTTACCAAGGTTAAAAACAACATAACTAAGCTAACAATCTTATTAACGCCGCGTTTTTTCTGGTGAGTTTCCAATGCTGTTTGTGCAGTTTTAATTTTTTGATTGAGTACTTTTTCAGCCGAGCGTGCCGCTTTTACCTCTCTTTTCATCGCGGTTGTCAGCTCTCTCGGAATAGGACGATTGAAATAGTCCCACAACTCTTTTTGTTTAGCATCCTCGTCAAAATTCAACTTTTGCAATTCCAACACCCTCGCTGGCACCAGAACACTTTTGCTTTCTTTATTACCTATAAAGTTTCTTAAATGGGGGTAATGGTTAATTGTTGGCTTTTCTTCAATATGCAGATTAACCTGCTCTAATGCTTTTGATAACGCAGTGAATAAGTCAGAGACTTCTGTTGTGTTAACGTGTGAATCACTCAAGGTGCCACCGTTTTGCCATAACGAGGCCTCTTTTGTATTAACGTGTGAATCAATCAAGGTGCCATTGTTTTGCCATAACGATACTTGCTCATTGACATTTTTAATCAGCAATTGCTGTTCTGCAGTTTTCTCAATGAAGCCATTTTCAAATAAAAAGTTAAAATTAAAGCGCTTTAAACTCTCTCCAGAGTCAGACCAAAGGGTAGGATTTTCACCTTCACTCCAAGTTAACCAATTACCACTGCTTAACTGATAAAGTGACTTTAACGGCTTTATCTGACCCTTTAGCTTAATAATTTGCTCACCAGAGAAACGACAAATACTGATCCCATCAGGCTCATTGACGGCTAGCTGCTTTTGATGCGCAAAGAACTGTACAGAGTCAATACTGTCAATTTTAGCCTCAATTGTTGAATAGCAAACGCCTGTTCTAGGATTCCAAAAACGCAAAGTTTCATCTTTACTTGCCGTGACGATTTGACCATCTGCTAGCTCAAACACACCAATAATGACATCGCCATGTTCATCAAGGCTGGCAACATGCTCACCATAGAATTTAAAAACCTGAGCCGTATGATCCAAACCGACCGTAACAAAGTAATCCTTATTGGCCTTATGCTGCAGTGGGACTACTGCGGTCACCTTGTCTTCATGTATATTTATGGTTTGATGAATATCTTCATCTTCACATATCAAATCAAATTCATGGCTATTATGCCACTCTACATGGTAGCCGTTACTAAGCTTTATCTCGTTGCTTCGACTTAGCTTTTCTACTTCAGCTAATGTTTTTGTTTGGTAACGCTCTAATACTGGTGAACTCATTATCTCTTCCCTGTTACGTCAGATATTCTATTGTTTTTGTTTTAAGTCATTTTTCGTTTCTGAACTTGTCCAAGAGACATGCTCGAACATGGCTTCACGCGCTAAATCCAATAACATTTGTTTTTTTGAAGGGGTTAATTGCCCCTCGAGTAACACTAAAGCACGACGATATAAATCTTCGAGGCTTTCGTAGCCTTTTGCCGTCATTTCATACCCAGCAAGTTCGCTCCACAGTAAGATTAAACCAGCTATCATTAAGCTGTATTGCAATAAAAGCATCAGCCACTCGTTAAGCTGAGTAAATATGGTAATTTGAAGTGTTAACTGCAACGACATCAGCACTAGTAATACAACACCAATACCAATTGAGCAGTAAAAAAAGCCCTTCGAGTATCGGTTCGCCATGCTTGCTGCATGTCTTGGGCGTTTATAAATAAGTTCTTTAAACGAACACTCACTTTGTTGCAGTCTTAAGCTTAAAAAGCTCAGCTGGTCCCGTAACCAGGTTTGTTCAATATCTTCGCGTTGAAAGGATATTTTATAACGCCACCAATCCAGCTCTGCAATACCAATGGCATGATTAAGCAACGGCAGGTGTAACCTAAAACGACGTGGAATAAGTGTTGTAGATGAAGGTTCAATATCAGCCATGTTCAAAAAGCCACGAATACGCATTGCCTCTGCCACACCACGTGCAAGTTGATAGTTCCATTTCATATCTTTCTTGGCGGTCTGATTAATCACCCACCAACAACTTAGAATGACCACAAAAATGAGGGTGAATATGCTTAGGCCAATATCTGAATTAACCCAGTTTCCGGCTATTTCATATAAGGCATAACCTGGAATGGCTAATAAAAAAAACATGAGTAAAAATTTGCGATATTCCGTTTGAGCAGCTAATGCTAGGGCGTCAGCGGTTTTAAAGATAGACTTGGTGCCTTGTAATCCCATATTTCCATCAGCTTCTTCCACCACACTATGTTGACTCGCTTTGCTATTATGTACCGCCAACTCAGCCACCAACTTAACGAACTCTTTTGATAGAAAGTCCTGCAAGTAACTGTCATTTTGCTCGCTTTTACGCAAACTCGAATACAATTTCCCAACCGGCGCAGGTTTACCTTCGGTATATTCAATAAACTCATACGCTACATCTACATCTACATTTGGGTTTTCATTTTGAGTCATTCGATCAACGCTAATGTGATGAACTAAACCTGAGGTTTGGCCATCAAAGTCAGAGGTGGGTTGTAAAGCAGGGTTTTCAGTTCCTATAGGCCATATGACTTCAGCCCCAAGCTTATAGATCACAATATCAGCAGTGCCTCCCACACCTAGAGAAGGTTTACCGTCCCAAAGTGACAGTAAGACATTGCTGTATTTAGAAATAAAGAGACCTTGATTAAGATATAAGCTGTTGCGTAATGCACCATATGCCGGGTCATTAATTGCGATTTGGTAATTTTCTTCACTCAAGTTATGGCGTACTTCAATGAGTTCATTATTATTTGAATCAAGCGCCGCAACGATTGTATTAAGCTGCTCTGCGGCATCAGGGGCATAATTCAACCCATAAAAGTCTGACAGATAGTGTTCTAATGGCATGGGTAAACAGCCAATTATCTTAAATGCACCTAGCTCACCAGCTTGCTGTATCTCAAGTGCCACTTCTGTTGCTAGTAAATCAGCGCCAGTAGCTAACCCCGTCATTAACCAAATTGGCGTATTTGAACCAACCACTTCACGCCAATATAACAGTGCTTGACGTATGTCATTTTTGTAGGGGGGATCTAAAATTGTCGAATTATATATGTCACGATGCCCAGTAACCCCAATAATAAATGGTAGGCAGTTTTCTAATACAGCATTTGGAGAGAGCATAAATTTAATCCATTAAAAGCGCGACGTTATTATACTAACTAGATAATAAAAAAGTAAAACATCAATTTAACATTTGTGGCAGTTTAAGTAAAAAATGTGATTTAGAAGTAATAGTTTTCAACGGTTAGTGAAGTTGTAAACTAACATCAAATATAATAAACTTTAAAAGTCGGTGTAACATAAATTATGTCAAGTGAAGTTCGGGGAATACGTGGTAGCTGATCAGGCATCTCATCGATAATTCGAATTAACCCGCTTGTAGTATGTTTAAAATTAAGAAGACGATTGCGGTTAGTTAGATCTAATAAGCGGTTTCGAATCGATTGAAGTGAATCGAATGCAAAATTATCATTTAAAGCAGATGCTGGAAAGTCATCCATAGATACCTCACTCTCCATGTGTTCACCCTTGGCTAACATTTCATAAAAGTCAGAGAAATAGGGCAACTAAGATCATAATTCGTATGTTAAAGGCTATGAAATGTATTCGTAGCAACTGAAACGTTTCTTTGTTACTTCGATTATGGATAGATGCTCAGAAATGATCAACACTAGGATGATGGTATTTCCATTTTCATATTAAATATGAGTGATCTAGATTCAAAAATACAACATATTCAATAAATAGTGTGCATGAAAACTGGTAACACTGAATTTAGCTGCATAATATAACCTGTATCCTCTTATAAAGGGCTTATGGTTGAAATATTAATCAGCCTTTGCCCAAACAAGCGAATCCTCGATTACCCTTAGAAACTCTTTGCCATTAAATCCTAATGGATACAAAGAAAAAGGCTCTGAAGAAAAATCAACCTGCTTTCCTGATGCCATTGACGATGTAATTTCTTTCTCTTGATTACACAAAAAATGAGCATTATCTGCCAGTGCAATCAAAAGCTCTTCAATGCTCACTTTCATAAAACCAGCGAAATAGTCATGGTCAAACTCGAGTGACGTATCAGCAATTAACCCTTTAATTTTAGGTGTTTCAATCGTTAATCCTAATATGTGTCTAAGTTCTTTATTTAAATCATGATCATCCTTAACTGCTTCGACTTTTTTTCTTACCTGTATACCCGCTTTACGTAATGTACGATCCCGGTGATGAAATATCTCAGATTGAGTTGTACGGTAGTATGTTGATTTCACTTCAATGATAAAGACAATATTGTCTATAACACAAACTAAATCAATCTCACCTGCTTCAATCCCGTTTGGAGTATTTGCTGTATAATTCCTTATAACATTGAAGCCACGGCATTCGAATGCATCACTTAACTGATTTTCTATTCTCGTTGTTTCGTCTTTTAATGAACTGCGCAGATTGGCAAAACGACGAAGATTATTCACTGCACTCACCGAACTATACTGCGTAGACATTAACCAAGGAAGTTGGACACAATGTGACCTGGTCAACATTAACGGCGTTTTTCAAGACAGTTGTCGCCTAAATTGTTAAGCAGCTTCTTTATGTTGCTCTGGATTTAACTCCACAGCGCCTATTGGCTGCCAGTTTCGCTCTTCTTTTGACCATCGCTCTGGATGTT
>NZ_JACJDU010000066.1:0-17125 GCF_014163715.1 Shewanella sp. SR44-4
CCGATATAAAACACTTTATCCTTCCAGATAAAAGAAAGCACCGAACGTATCCACGCTCAGTGCTCTATATACCTAGCCGTTATCCACTTAAATATAAACAGTAATGCTTATCCGAATAGCATTACATCTTTGATGAGCGTTTTTTTATGGAATTAGACCATCGATTTATTAGTGAAATGTACCATCTTCATCTTCATAGTCTTCTTCATCGTCTTCATCGTCTTCGTCGTCTTCGTCTTCTTCATCGCCTTCAACTTCATCACCGACAAAAAAAGTACCCCAACCGTCGTAGTCTACTTTTTGCTTGCCCGCAACGAGAATCAACTGTTCACATGCTTTATCCAGCAAAGGCACTTCTAGCTTATGCTTGGCAATAGCGTCAAAACAGAAAATAATCGAGCCATCTTCAAGTTCCATTTCTTCGGCATCATTCACTTCAAAACCAAGCTTAAATGCATCAACAGCGGCTTTTTCTAAACGATCAAAATTAGTCGCCGAGAAATGATGTTCAATTGTATATTCCGCATCAGGCTCTGAACCATCAGCAAGTAAGGCATCAACAATTTCAAGATTCTCAGCAAATTGCTCTTTTAACTGACGCTCAACAGACATGGATTACTCCGTAAATAGGACTCGTAAAAATGTTAATCAATTATACCCAAACTGACACAAGTTGCGAGCTTATGACGGATGTTTGACGACCAATAACATGGTTAAGCTTTGGCTTGCTGCATTAATGCTTCTGCTTCTTTGTTTAAATCAACTAAACGCGCCGACATAACTTGATGCACCTTAGCGTTTAACGCTTTAACATCATTCTTATCTAAGCCCGCAGTTGCTATCGGCTCCTGCATTTCTACAATCACCACACCGTTGTTCCAACGATTAAGGTTAATATGATTCTGACAAGAAGCTAATACTGGCACTATTGGCGCTTGAGCAGCGACTGCAGTATGGAATGCACCCACTTTAAAAGGTAATAATCCACGACCGCGTGAACGAGTCCCTTCAGGGAATATCCACACTGATAATAGTTTATTTTTCATTTTATCTACCGTTTTAGCCATAGTATCGAATGCACTATGACGATTGTTACGATCGATAAGGATATTGCCTGATAGCCAATATATTTGCCCAAATAAGGGTACCCACACCAAGCTCTTTTTACCTAAGCTGACAGTCCCTTTAGGCACAACTGACGTATGAGTAAATAAATCAAAATTATTTTGATGATTGGCTAAATAAATACACGGTTGCGATGTTGCACTGACTGGATGAGCACGTCTAATGACCTTAATGCCTAATACCGGTGCAACCGAACCAAAAAAACGGGCAACCAAATGTACATTGTCGCGATGCATTGGCCGCACAAGGCAAATAACAACTGAAAATATAAAGGCTAAAAATAACAGCACAACGAGAATGATTGAACGAGCGATAAGCAGCACAGCATACTCCTGCAATAAAATTGGCGTCAGTATAACGATGCTAGTCTAGGGACTCAACGTTTTGTTTACATATGTACGCTGAAATACTCTGCCCCTGTGATCTGGGGCAGAGTAACTTGTATATATGACAGAAGCTTATATAAAGCTAGATAACAGATATTTATTTAGCTGGTTGTTGTGCTGATGTTGGTGAACGTAGTTTAAGTAACATTCTAAACAACAATGCACTTAATGCTAATGTCGCAACAATAGCGGCACCACTGGGTAAGTCATAGCGAGCAGACAACAGTAGCCCAGCAATATAACCCACTATGCCGACGCCATAAGCCCACACTAACTTGGTTTTACCTTGATACTTATTTAATGCCAAAGCCGGTAAAATAAGCGTGCTAAACACTAAATACACGCCTACTAACTCCACCGACAAAGTAATCACTAATGCAAATAAAAAGTAAAAACCTGCACCATCTAATATCCGTGGTTTAGCGATGATCACCCCAAGAATACCTGCAGAGACTACTGCAGGTAATGCTAACTGAGACCAACTCACCCACAATATTTGACCCGACATTAACTGCTTTAATAATTCAGCTCCATGAGGATCATTGGCTAACAATAACATTGCCGCCACCGCACTGAGCACATAAAAACAACCAATAAATGCCTCGAGTTCACCGACTAAGTGTTTTGCCATCCAAGCGATAACTCCAGCACCGGCTAATGCAAACAACGCTGGCATCCAAACATGAGCAAACGGTAACGCTTCTACTCGATGATCTATGTGCGATACGATTGCCCCCAATGCAGCGACCTGAGCGATAGCCAAATCAATGAAGATAATGCCACGCTTAAGCACTTGTTGACCTAACAACACATGAGTTGATAACACTAATAGCCCTGCCACTAACGCAGGCAACAAAATAGACAGTAGCTCGACATCAAACATAGTGTTATTTCACTCCATTTAATAACGTCAGCAAACTATCATATAGACTGATTAAGTCTTTGCTTTCATCGTTACCACCTACCGACATCGGTAACACCAATACCGGCAGATTTGCGCGTTCACCTAACCATTTAGCTCCGCGTTCATCTTGATATGAAGCGACGATTACCGCCATTACATCGCCTTTTTCAGCACGAGTAAGTAATGAGGCTAAATGGCTGCTGGTGGGTGCTAAGCCGGGTTTAGGCTCAAGATCTGCCACTTGCTCTATTCCAGTCCAATTAAATAAATAACGGAAGCTCGAATGATAAGCGATGACCTTTTTACCGGCTAAGTTTTTAGCTTGCTCTTGCCACTGCGGTATTTTAGCCTGCCAACGTTGACTAAAGTCGCTCAATGACTGGGCATACTGACTGGCATTTTCTGGATCAACTTCAGTAAGCTTAGCGCTCAAGGCCTGCGCAACGGTCAACATCCGCAAGGGATCTAAATGCAAATGAGGATTTCCCTTTGCATGCACATCACCCATTGAACGATCTACTTGAGTTAACTTATCCAAGGTATCAATTTGGTCTGCTGCAAAAAACAAGCCTTTATCTGTTGAGTTAACCTGAGGATTAGCAGACTTCATTTGTAACATTGGCAACCAACCAATTTCTAAATCGGCCCCAGCACACACAACTAAATCAGCTTGGCGCATTTTAGCAATCAAGCTTGGTCTTGCTTGTACTTGATGTGGATCTTGCATCGCTGTGGTGGCCGAATACACCCTCGCATCGGGCGCTAAAGTTTGCGCTAATGCGGCATATTCAGGTTCACATGCAAACACGTTCAGTTCCGCTTTAGCTGTCGCGGTAAACAGCAGCGACATTGAAGCCACTGCTAAAAGCAATTTAGAATTGATGCGCACCGTGAGCTCCTAATGACATGACATATTGTAAAGTAAAGATATTATCATCTTCGAAACCATCGAAATTAGTTCCAGTCTGATGAGTGTATTGCAAACGCACGGTCGAAAAATGACTGCTATGCCAAGCAAGACTGACTTCAGACTCTTTTAATTTCTGTGGGTCGAGGTGATCTTCATGGATTTCATTAGTATCAATTTGACCGTAACGAATCCCAGCAGACCAACTTGGTGAAAATTGATACACACTACTCACGTACCAACCTTGATGATAGTCATCAGTACTAACGTCCTCATGATCTGCCTCAAGAATATGTCCAGGCTCCATACCAAAAATGTCAGTGACTCTAAAATATTCGCCACTCACGGTTAAGTTTTGATATTTGTAATTACCATTAGGTGCCCACTTATAAACAAAGTCAGCTATGTAGGTATTTTCACCAGTATAAGATGCACTATGGCTGTGTTCAGTGTGTCCTTCCTCATCAACCACTTCATCTTCATGCTCCTCTTCGGCATAAGCTTGACCATTCTGATTGCGCAAATAGCTCAATCCTAGTTGCCAAGAACTCTCGATACCAATGTCACCACCAATCTTGGTTAATGCGGTATACACGCCAACATCATCAAAATCACGCTCTCCGTGCTCATCTGTCGCACGTAAACTTTCACCTTTAAACGCTTCAACGCCCATGGTCCAGTAGAGATCTGTTGGGGCCACATAATTTAAACGAATACCATCATCAAAATAATGACCACCTAAAAATGCACGATAGGCCGCTGGACGTTCTGAAAATGCATCGGTATGTAAATGTTGATTATTTAAATAACCAATATCCGATAAAAATCGACCCGCACGAACCGATAAACCGTAAGGCATCGCTAACGTTTGGATAAAAGCTTCTTCTAAATTAAGCTCTGTTTCACCGTCATGAGACTCAACAACTGCGGTCACTTTACCGTAAAACATTTCATCAATATTGGCACTTAATGCCAACTCAGTTTCGCCTAAACCAAAACCTTCAGCACGCTCAGCTAATGGTCGGTCGCCCGTTTGGTAATAACCATCGAGCACCGCACTAATACTAGGATTAGTTAAACTAGAATCTTCTGCCATTGCAGAATACGAACTCACAGCACAAGCCAGTGCCAATAACGAAACACGTGTGTTTAACGCAGACATAATATCTCCAAAATACAACAAGTAGCCGCCTATCTGGGTTTAGAGTAAACCGACAGATAACGGAAAATAAATCATTAAAATGTTGGACTAACGAGATACAGGTGGGGCACGACTTTGATAGTAGGCTTGGAATACGCTAAGTAAAAAAGGCAGCGTATAGTGTTGGCGTTCGAACGTTTGCTTAGAAACAGCAAAAACTAAATTGGAAGAGTGAAGCGTTTTATTAAGCTGATGCTGATGGAAACACAAGGTACAATGATTTTGTACGCCGTCATCAAGATGTTTAACTGAGTGTGCAGACGCAGCAACAGACAACACAATCAAAATGGCACTGAGCCAGATTGCGATAGTTTGTCTTATTTTGATGCGGGAACTCACCAGCACAACTCCATCAGGTTAATAAAAGTGAGCGTTAGTGTAAAAGACCGTAGCTGAAAAGCAACCCTTAGATTGTGACAATTCATGACAACCCATTCACAACGACGCTCATTAGCAACTAATATTAACCACTACCAATAACAACTAATAGGTGACTAAGTCGTTATTTTTAAGATAGCCTTAAGCTATGACCCATACCATAACGAATGTGTAAAACATCATCATTACAGGACAAACACCATGGCACAATTTATTAAAGAAAACATTGGCATCATTTTAGTCATGATCATTGTTGGGGTTGTCGTGTTAGGCGGGATTTACTATGTTGAAGCATCACTAGAAAGCCAAGTTATTGAAGTTAATTAACAAGCTTATTTCGCACTAGTCTCTGCACTAGGATCATTTTCAGGTGCTTCAATCAGCTGTAAATGGTCCATAATATGCGACAAACCAACCATAATAACGGCCAAAATAATCAATGGAGTAGTGATAACGGTTACACCCTCAACAAAATAACCTACTGCAGCAGCAACAACCCCACCATAGAAACCTACTATTTTAACAACTGATAAATATTTATTATGCCCAAGCCATGCTGCACAATGAGGGCATTGAACTTCTACGGACAAACCTTTCCCGCGACTGTCTTTCACCTTCGCAATTGAAAAAGATTTATAGCAATGAGCACATTGCAGCGACATGATAATTTCCTCAGTTCAATAATGGCGGCAGTGTAACAAATTAACCAACCAATTACTGTACTTGGCTCCTATAGGATTTTTCCACTATCATAGCCGCAACTCAGAGCCAAAGGACCACTTTCCATGCTACGGATTTTACTTACGTTATTATTATTCACCTCGGCAGTGTTTATGACGCCATCTCTTCGTGCAGAACAAGATGCAGTGGTACCGATTGTTGCCACTAGCCAGCTAACCGATACCCAGACTCAAATAAGTCGCTTACAACAAACGATCGAGCAAGATACCAAGTTACTATTTAAAGCAAAAGGTGAACTACGTGCATTTACTGAATATCGCATTAAAAACAAATCGTCTGAATTACGCGACATAATTGGTCAACTCATTGCAACACCCGACGCTGACCAGCAATATCTAGTCACTTTAGTGCAAAGCCAAATGGCCTTTTTAGAGAATGTCAGCGCATACTTAAACGACCACATTATGACCATGCGTCTTGGATTAAGCCAAGATGATGACAATAAGAGCATCTTAGCCATTTCACAACGCGAATTTGAACGCGACCATTATCTCAAGGCACAATTAACCACTCTGCAGTGGGCAGAAACACTGAATATAGATGTGAGTATCCAAAAGCAAAAATTGACAGAATTCATGCTCAATCGAGCCGATCAATTCGATAGTTTAGTGCATTACACTCAAGATGAATTACAAAAAGCCGTTGCAGAAGCCGCAGATGCTGGAGCTGATATTACCAGCGAACAAAAAGCTGACGTGGTGGCACTAAAAGAACGCTTGGAGCAAAGTAGCGCTAGCTTAGCGGTTTCAGCGGGCATACTCGAAACATTGGGCCAGAACGTGGCACCATTTAAACAAACATTGTTTAGTGTGTCTGGTGATATCACCCAAGATGTGCTGAACTTTAGCGTTGCATCTAACCTGCTACAGGGTTGGGGTAAAGTCATTAAAGATCAGACGATTAATAATGGGCCCAGTTTAACCTTTAAGATTTTAGTGTTTCTATTCATATTATTTGCAGCCAGTTTAGTCGCCAAAATTGTCACTCAAATTATCTCTAAAACGGTACGAGCATCAAAATTACAATTTAGCCAATTACTGCAAGACTTCTTTATATCTTTGTCCAGTAAACTAGTGTTTGCCCTAGGATTATTGATAGCCTTATCACAGCTCGGATTTGAGCTTGGGCCGTTACTCGCAGGTTTTGGTATTGCGGGAGTCATTATTGGTTTCGCACTGCAAGATACCCTGTCCAACTTCGCCTCAGGCATGATGATCTTAATCTACCGCCCATTTGATGTCGGCGACTTAATTAATGCTGCTAATGTCACTGGTCGCGTCAGCCACATGAGCCTAGTCTCGACAACGATCAAAACATTAGATAACCAACGCCTTATTGTGCCAAACAATAAAATTTGGGGCGATACCATTAACAACATCACCGCAGAACATCAGCGCCGAGTAGACATGACCTTTGGCATTAGCTACAGCGACAATGTTGAACATGCAGAAACCATATTAAAAAGTATTGTCGAACAACATCCTAAGGTGCAAACGCATCCAGAACCGATAGTCAAACTCCACACACTCGGCGAATCGTCAGTCGACTTTATTGTAAGGCCTTGGGTTAAACCCGATGATTACTGGGAAGTGTACTGGGACATTACTCGCGCAGTGAAAATACGCTTTGATGCGGAAGGCATTAGTATTCCGTTCCCACAACGCGATGTACATATTTATCAAAAGTAAGCTTTGCGCTTAACAATAAAAAGGCTCAAGTCATCGACTTGAGCCTTTTTATTGCAGGATAACATTAGCTAACCTAAGGGCTTATAAATAAGTGATGCTGCCCTGTAAATGCGGTCGGCGGCCTTTAACATCTCGCATTTCAAAACGTTTACCATTTTCAATACTTTCAAACGCAAACGTCACTTCAGACGGCATAAATACTGGCAGTTTAAATTCAACATCAACTTGAAACGGTCGATCGCCAACAAACGTCATTAACTGAGATAACACCCGCGCTTTAGACCACATCCCATGCGCTAACACTCGCTCAAAACCAAAGCGTTTTGACAACAAAGGATGTAAATGGATCAAGTTATAATCGCCAGAAGCTTTAGCATAGCGACGGCCTAAATCATCGGTTAAGCGCCATTGCTGAACGTTTTCCCATACCATACCTGATGCTTTAGGTGGACGAGCACGACGACCTGCAGACTCTATACGATATAAGTAAGTTGATAGCGCTTGCCAAACTAACTCTTCACCGACAAACACTTTAGACACCAAATCAAACTCAAGCCCAGCATCGGTCGTGCGACTTGTGGCTAACTCACACTGTACGATTAAGGTTTCATCTGCTCGCACTGGGCGTAATACACTAATACTATTTTTTAAATGGAGCATGCCAAGTAACGGAAATGTCACCGCTTTATGCGTAAAAATCATCGCATGTAAACGAAACGCCCAAACATACAAATACGTTGGCGGTAAAGTCATACCGTCATATTCAAAACTGCACACAGCAGCATATTGGCTAATTTTATCTTGCGACAACACCACATTCGACGCTTGTACATAAATATTCGGAAGCGGTTGTTGGTTCCATCCCGGTTTACGTCCAAACAGGATTTTGCGATACAAAGACAAAAGCGAAGGCATCGCTTTTAATTCGATAGCGTAGTCGTGACTCAAAATGTTGTACCCTAGGTAGGCAGCAAAAAGCATGTGCTGCAAAACGGTTAATAGATGATTATACCTTAGACTCCTGCCGTTGCTAAACCGCTAATTACTTTTTGCGTTTAAAACAGTATGTCGCGACAACTTATATTGATGCCATCAACTCACAAACTCTCGACACAATGGTTGTGACTACTCGCTTACTACAACTAATTTACCTTTACCTTTTTCAATCCAAAATGAGATAATTATCCGACTTAACTGACCTAACGCAGCCGATACAGTGCAAGACAAAAACTTTGATAAACTCAGCCAAAAATTTGCCCAAAATATTTACGGTACCACTAAAGGTGAAATCCGTGCTGCTGTATTATGGCGCGACTTAGTTCCGGCTTTAGCCAGCCTTGGCAAACCAAGATTACGTATTTTAGATGCCGGTGGCGGTTTTGGTTATTTGAGTCAAAAACTGGCAGCTTTAGGCCATGATGTCGTGCTATGTGATATTTCTGAGCAAATGCTTGCCCTAGCACAGCAACAGATTGAAGCGGCAAATACTGCATTATCGATACAGTTAATCCACAGCCCAATACAAGCATTAACCGTTGAAGAGTATGGTCAATTTGATGTCATTCTCTGCCATGCGGTAGCAGAATGGTTAATTGATGCCCGCAGCACCTTGCAAGGTTTACTGGCATTATTAAAGCCTAATGGTTTATTTTCTCTGATGTTTTTTAATAAAGAAGCTTTACGGTTTCATAGCTTAATATCAGGTAATTTTGACTATGTTAACCGTGATTTCAACGTCAAAAAGAAGGTCGGATTAACCCCGACCCACCCGCTGTATATTGAAGATGTCCGCACTTGGTTTAGCCAATGGCAACTGTCGATGGTGAGTCAATCGGGCGTAAGAGTTATCAATGATTACTTGAAACACAATCTGCCACCTGGCTTTGATAAACATCAACTGATTGAGATGGAGTTGGCTTATTCTCAACAGGAACCTTATTTGTCGCTTGGGCGCTACATTCACTTTGTAGGCCAATCGACTTAACAATAAACTCAGGCTTTAGTATCTTATTTTCAACAACTTATTTTCAACAACTTATTTTCAACAACTTATTGTCAATAACTTACCTTTCGAATAGCTGGCACCACATCGACATTAACACTGTAAAAAGCTACAGCGAGTAATCGTTGCTCCTTGCTGTTTTAGTAGGTCAGGAATAGCTTGCTGTCCGACAATATGGCCAGCGCCCACCACAATAAATAATTGTTTGTGGGTTTTACTTTGCAACAACTGGATGATTTTTTGCGTCATCGTGTGATTACGTTGCCACAACAGTTTTTCGAGTAATTCATCAGCATCGCCCGCTTGCGATTCCATAATTTTTGCTAGAGCATTACTATCGCCTTGGCGCCAAGCGTAGATTAAATCAAGCATTTCAGCATCGCTAGCGTTAATTGAATCATCTAGCATTTGCAGCTGAGTCGCAGTTGAAAATGATGAAATTAATTCGAATTGAAACTGAATGCTTTCCAGCTCAACCAAAGCTTTACCACTGCGATTTGCCATAAAATAAGCGTCGACCCCCTGCTCTGCGCTGTAACCTAATTGCCCAAAACGCCCCATGCTAATTTGCGCTGACTGCAACCAAGGTGCATACGGAGCCAGTGCTTGGCATAAGGTTTGATGACTTTGACAATACTCTTGCCGAGTCGCATTAACGTCTGCGGCAATATCTGCCGACAAACCACCATATTGTTGCAATAACGCCCCAGTATCGCCTTGGCTAATATCAGCTTCAACGACCAACGCATCCGATTGTTTAAATGCTGATTCAATATGTTGTGCTAATGGGTAAAAGTCTTGCCGACCAATATGAATGGAGCCCAATAAATACGCTTGCTGTTGCTGATACTCTATTTTATAGAATACCGGTGAATCCAACGCAGCTGCCGATGTCGATGTAAAACACAGCAGTAATGCAACTAAACCGTAGCAATTTCGTTGTAAGCGACCATAAATCAAATTGATATTGAAAATAAGCCGACTTTCTCTTGTTGCCTGCATACCAGCTCCTTATAATTAACGTTATTCTTTGCACATGCACTATGAGGCAATTATGCCGTACACCAATGTTTTTCTACAAATAAAAGAAAACCTGCAAGTCGCCTATAGACAAGCCATTGATTCAGATGCTCGCCTCGATGAGTTACGTAAAGAAGGCCACGGTAAGTTTGTGGCGATTTTTACGGAAGATCAAGGTTTTACAACTAGTAGTAATCGTTTCTTACCTTATGTACAAGAAATGGTTGCAGAATTTGATGCGATGCAGAACAGCACTCATGTTGCACCAGAGACACTTGAAGCCTTTGTCAAAAAGCTTGCGGCCTTACTTCAAACACTACAAGTATTTAAACTCGCCAAGTAATCGCTATGCTCGCAGGGTCTGTTGATCTTTCAAAGTTGTTTTTGCAGCGAATTGTTAGTCATTTAAACAAGGCAGAGGCTTTGTCGTGTAGTTATTCTATACAAAGAGCCGATAACGCAGTAGAAATGACTAACAAACACTGCCCGAAAGGTTCGACTAAAAACGTTTTACTCTTTGTTGAGTGCCTCTTATTGAGAGATTGTTGCTTAGATTGCTAGGCACCAATCACCTCGATTAACACATTTTTATCTCGAACAAAATTTAACTAACAAAGATCAACAGACACTAATACTTTCTTATTAGGAGCTTTCCATCATATGACATAATCTTGTCATATTTTCGCAATAGACTTGTCTCTCATTGGTAACAATACCGAACGCGATGCCGTTAGGTAATTAATTGAATGAGACCTACAGATGACGGCTTTACAGCTCGTAAGTGAACTTGACAACATCATCGAACAGCAATCTATCGATGCTGTATTTCAGCCGATTTTCAATGTTTCAACAAATCAATTGCAAGGTTATGAAGCGCTCAGTCGTGGCCCTAAAAGTAGCCCGTTACACACCCCTTTCGCCTTATTTACTACCGCCGAAAAACAAAACTTATTAAGCGAACTTGAAACCTTATGTCGCAGTATTTCAATTAATGCATTTCACTCGCGCCAGCTTAATGGCAAGCTATTTATTAATATTTCACCAAAAGCATTACTCGATCCCAATCATCCAAAAGGCATGACATTACAGCTTATTAAACAATTGGGGATCAACCCGGCGGATGTGGTTATTGAATTGTCCGAACAATATCCTGCCGACGATATCGACTTGCTAAAATCCTGCTTAAACCATTATCGCAATCAAGGTTTTTTAACCGCTATTGATGATTTAGGCGCCGGTTATTCTGGGTTACGCTTGTGGTCTGAATTAGCACCAGACTATGTCAAAATTGACCGCCATTTTATTCATCAAATAGACACCACCGCAGTAAAACAAGAGTTTGTCCGCTCTATTGTCGATTTATGCCAAAACTTAACCTGTAAAGTGATCGCAGAAGGCATTGAAACCAATGAGGAACTCACCACCCTAAAACAGTTAGGGGTAACCTATTGCCAAGGCTACTTTCTCGGACGACCAGCGCTCCATCCAAACCAGCAATTTAGCAGTGAACTGAGCACTCCCATGGCTCAACCCAATTCCCGTTATTGTGAAACGGCAGAAAGTTTATGCACTAACGCCATAAAAGCATCTCCTGGTACACAACTTAAAAAAATCAGTCAAACTTTTTCTGAACAACCAGCATTACAAGCCATTGTGGTAACCGAAAATAACAAGCCATTAGGTATCGTCAATCGCAGCACATTACTCGAGCTATTCAGCACACCTTATGGCCGTGCATTACACGAAAACCGGCCTGCGAAAATGGCAATGGACACCAAGGTATTACACATTGATGCCAACGAACCGCTTACCCATGTCAGCAAATTACTCACCTCTGACTCAGTCAACACGGTAGCGCAACAGTTCATTATTTTGCGTAATCAGCAGTTGATTGGCATTGGCCATACTAAAGATTTATTACAACGTATTACTGAACATAGAATAAAAATGGCTCGACACGCAAACCCTCTCACCAATTTGCCGGGGAACGTGCCAATACAAGAAGAGCTAAAACGCTTAAGGCTACAAAAAAAATCTTACTATCTTGCCTATTTAGATTTAAGTCACTTTAAGCCCTACAACGATATTTATGGTTTTTGGCGTGGGGATGAAGTCATTCAGTTAGTCGCAAACTTGTTGCAGCCTTATCAAAATGAACATTGTTTTGTTGGCCATATTGGGGGGGACGATTTTGTTATGATAAGCATGCAAGACGACACGCTAGCCAACTGCCAAACAATTATTGAACGGTTTGAGCAACAGAAAATGAGTTTTTATAATAGCGATCACTGGCAAGCACAATCAATGCAAGCCCAAGACAGACAGGGGCTGCAATTCCAATACCCTTTGGTTTCATTATCCATTGGGGTTTTACCACCATTGGTGACCCAACAAGCAACAGAGTATCAAATATCAACGTTAAGCGCCCAAGCCAAAAAGCAGGCAAAAATCGCTTCAAATGGATTTTACCTGCATGAAAAACAATCAACAATGCTTAACTTATAATTTGGGAGCTACCGTTTTTTGTAACCAATCATCAAATAAGTTGGTTTCATATTGAAACGGTCTGTTATTGAAATTACGCGTATTGTTCATAAAACTCATGTCGATAATTTTTTCATCTCCAGCAATAATGACTTTGTCACCTTCATTTACACTGTAGCTAAACGTCGCTCTGGGTGGATATAAATCTTTTACAATACGTAAATCACCTGGCGTAGCCCCAAATGTTGGTCGCATGTCTCCAGCTAAATCAAAGTTAGTCACTTGCATTTGCAAAGTCTGCCCTGGCTTAAGGATTTTTTCAGCCTGTTTATTGATGTTTTTGGTTAAGGTTTCAAATAAACGGTTTTCAAAGCGCGACTGAAGTTCATTTGAGGTTTTAATATCACGAAAATCTTTTGGATTTTGCCACTCAATTTTAACCAGCCCCACTTCGGTAACAGGGTTCGCTTCTGGCGCATCTTCGGCCATGGCAACTTGGCATACCAATACCGGAGCAAGTAGTAAATATTTTACGTTCATAATAGACCTCCAAAGGGGTTAAGACGCTTACAACACAACCGCTTCATACTGTAAGTTAAACAATCAATCCAGCACGACATGTTTAACGTTTGTCTAAACTGTGTGGCCATATTGCAATGCGGATAATCGTCATTAAATTGAATGTTAGCCATCTAGCCAGTATCATATGTAATAACTATAGACCTGTTAAGCTGAACCAACGCTTAACAGTTTCATCCCACTAAAAAGGAAATCGTGCGCTCAATAAAGGATAGGTTTGACGCATCACTTTTGGCTTGGTGCTGAATTTTTTACCCACTGGTGTATTCTGGCCTGATGGCATAAACGGCAACTCATCCCCATTACGGTCTTCGTAAATTTTACCTGCAATTAAATCGTAGTCTTCAACAAACGGGTAAGCATAATCATCCACTAACGGCCATTGTGCTAACTCACCCAAGCAGTCAGGATTAGCAATAACCTTGTCATACCATTGCTGACCTAACGACAGTAAAAAACATCTAAACTCAGCAAAGGCATAGTCAGAATCGCAACCAGTAATGATGTATGCAGCGCCCCAAACTGACCATAAATAACTACGGCGTAATTGCTGGCCTAACATTTTATCAAATGTCTTTAGCGCTTCATCATCCAAGAGTTGCAATTGTTCGCGTAAACGCAATTCAAGATCAGCAGAAGACTGCTCTGGTTGATCTCGTGTTACCAGCGCCCAAAAATGTGTTTCTGTCATCAAAATGTATCCATCGCTCTATTTTGTGAGATATTCTACCTCAAATTTTCCAGCTAGATGATCAATATGAACCAAAACACAGCCCCCCGAATGCCAATTAGAGTCATGCTTCTTATCTCACTGTATGTTGTACTCACTATTATTGCTATTTGGCGCGCAACAACATATCAAGCATATGATTTATTAACACTGGGAGTGATACCGGTATTCATTGGTTTAATCAGACGTGCTGCATGGACAAAAGTACTGTTGATTAGCTACGTAGGCTTACAAACTCTCGGACTTACAGCTATCACCACAACAGCAATCATTGCCTATCAAATCACCCCTGATGACGTAAAACTTGTGTTTCAAGGTTATGACATACCACTGATCCCACTGTGGTTGTTACTGTTGAGCGTGGTGGTATTTCAATGGTGGGTTGGATTGTCTAACGTGACGAGAGACTATCTCGTTAAAAAGTAAGCATAAGACACTATTACTCTGGTTTGACTGCCATCCTTAGGGCATTTTTAGTGTACAATTCGCTCATACGCGCAACATTAAAACAACAAAATAATAATAAATATATCTGTGGAACGTGAATTATGACTAGTTTATCCCCAAGTGAATTATCCATCCTATTACTTGAGCCGTCAGAGACTCAACGTAAAATTATCATTACGCGTCTTCAGCAAGAAGGGGTGAGCAGCATTCAAACTGCCGCAACGATTGCGGAAGCCAAAACGATTATTCAACGCCATAAACCCGACTTAATCGCCAGTGCACTGCATTTTGTCGATGGTGAAGCCACAGAGCTACTGCAATACATCAAAAGCACTCCAGCGTTAAATGATATTCAATTTATGCTGGTGTCCAGTGAGTGTCGCCGTGAACAGCTCGAAATCTTTAGGCAATCAGGTGTTGTCGCCATTTTGCCTAAGCCATTTAATGCTGAGCACTTAGCGACGGCACTTAATTCGACCATTGATTTACTCAGCCACGACGAGTTGGATTTAAGCCACTTTGACGTGCATAACATCAGGGTATTAGTCGTTGATGATAGCCGAATGGCGCGTAATGTGATTAAACGCACTATTGGTAACTTAGGGATGCAACTGATTACTGAAGCTGTTGACGGTGAGCAGGCTATCAACCTAATGAAAGAAAACATGTATGACTTAGTGATAACAGACTACAACATGCCTTCGGTGGATGGTCTTGCATTAACGCAATATATCCGTAATCACAGTCAACAATCACATATCCCCATTCTAATGGTATCGTCAGAGGCCAATGACACCCACCTAAGTAATGTATTTAGTGCTGGAGTTAACGCCTTATGTGATAAGCCTTTCGAACCACAGTTAGTAAAGAAAATTCTTTACCAACTGCTAGAAGAATAACCACAGAGCCAAAAAAGACATTATTTGTACTGATTTTGCTCTAAAACCATTACAGATACTGAATTTATGGGATAAAGTGCTTTTAAACCAGCATGGCTTGTGGCATGTTATTCATGTTTTAAAAAACACTTCTATGGAAAGCAGAGAATATCAATATGAACAAAAGTGAATTAATTGCAAAAATCGCTGAGAATGCGGAACTAACTAAAGCTGAAGCTGGCCGCGCACTAAAATCTTTCGAAGAAGCGGTAACTGAAGCCATGAAAAATGGTGATAAAATTTCTATTGTTGGTTTTGGTTCTTTTGAAACCACTCAACGTGCTGCTCGTACAGGCCGTAACCCACAAACTGGCAAAGAAATTCAAATCGCTGCAGCTACTGTGCCTAAGTTTAAAGCTGGTAAAACACTAAAAGATAGCGTTAATTAATTATTACGCTCAGTCTTTTTTTGATAGAAACCTCCTCTGTGGAGGTTTTTTATTGGTTATTTTTCAGCTTTGCTTAATCTGTTATCCAGATGCCTGAGTTACATGAACAATATAGATCACTTCAGAATCCCTTCTTTCGTACAGCAAAACGCTAATCGACTCAATATAAGCAAATACCTAAGCCCAAAGTCTCGTTGCACAATAAAAGTGCATTAGTGCATCATTTAGCGGCAACAAAGATGCAACAAAATGATCCAGTATTATATAACCCACTAATTTAAATAATAAAAAATTATTGGCATGCGATTCGCTAATTGATCTTCAGACAAACCAACATTGAGCTCATTTAATGACACATAAATGCCTCAGTGATAATAAAACTTTAAGGGATGAAGATGAAAAAATCACTATATCAAGCTATTGCATTATCAACAGGCTTATTACTAAGCGGCTCTGCCCTTGCTGAAGTCACTGGCAATATTGGCGCAACATCGAACTACTTATGGCGTGGCACCACGCAAACCAATAATGAAGCAGCCGTTCAAGGCGGCATTGACTATGCTCATGACTCTGGATTTTATGCTGGTACTTGGGTATCGAATGTCGATTTCGGTGATGAAACCAGCTACGAATTAGATCTTTATGGTGGTTATGGCGGTAACTTTACTGAAGACCTAACTTACGACATCAGCTACCTTTATTATGCTTACCCAGATGCTGGTGGCAGTATTGATTTTGGTGAAGTAGCCTTAGTACTTGGATGGAAATGGTTAGATGTGGGTTATTCTCAAGTGATCAACGCTGATTCTGATGTGTCAGGTGCAAGTGACGAAACAGATTGGAACTATATCCAAGCCAATGCCAGTTTCCCGTTAACAGAAAAGCTCAGTATTGCGTTCCACTACGGTTACTCACAAGGCGATGTCGTTGAAGATTTATTCGGCGACACCTATGCAGACTACAATGTCACATTAAGCGCTGAAACAGACCTAGGAACTGTCTCATTTATGGCCTCTGACACGGACTTACCGGACAATGATGCTAAAGTCGTTTTAGGCTACTCATATGGCTTTAGCCTATAACGAGTCAACCTATCGCATATGCGCTTTGCTGTATTTTTCATATCGACGCCACCTAGTTAAAGGTGGCGTTTTTTTATCTGTATTGAAAGCGGAGCATTATCTACGATCAGCTCATCAGCACATC
>NZ_JACJDU010000067.1:0-17090 GCF_014163715.1 Shewanella sp. SR44-4
GTCTGTTATGGTTTGAAAAGTCTCTTTGAAGTGGTCAATATGCATGGTGAGCTCCCGGAAAAAAGGAGTATAAGATCATAGCTAAATGTTAACGTCAAATAGTGTATTTAATTGACTGAAAAATGCTCACGATCTCGCCCTGGCCATCGTACTTTGTTAAACAATATATTCATCAGCCCAATCTTTTAAACGTTCTAAAATATCCAATGCAGTTCGGCCAAGTTCGGTAATGCTATAAGACACAGCAATAGGACGGTCACTAATCACATGTCGAGTCACCAGTCCTTGGGCTTCTAATTCTTTAAGGCGCTGATCGACCATTTTTTTACTCGCCCCGCCTAACATGCGCGATAAATCATTAAATCGCACTGGACCATCTTGCAAGTGCCATAATATCGATGCTTTCCATTTACCGCCTAATACCCGCATTCCTCGCTCGACCGAGCAGGGTTCAGCACAAGCATTAATAACTTTTTTTTGACCGTTAGTCATTGTTTCAATTTTAGTTTTCATTAATTTAACTTAAGTTATTCTAGGTTACTAAAAGTATACTGGTTGCTTTTGTATTCCATTGTAGCAAAATAGACATCAATTAGACTAGTACCATTAAGGAATGTTTCTCCATGGCAGTATTAACCTCTTACGATCCCGCTAGTTATCACAAAGTCGATGGCGGAGAACATATTGAAGCCACTGCGGTTGGCAGTGTTGAAATCTTAGCGATATCTCAGTTACCACAAGTTGTCGCCAACGCTCAAGTTGCACAAAAGGCGTGGGCTCGTTTGTCATTAATTGAACGCCAACAATATGTGGTTAAGGCATATCAGCAGCTTGTGGCAGTGCAAGATGAACTGGCAACATTAATTGGCCAAGAAATGGGTAAAGATTATCGCCGTGCCACCTATGAAGTTGGCGGTACAGTGCAAAATGCACCTTATTTTGCAGGTGAAATAAGCGATGCACTAACCACTGAACAAGTTGATAATCGCACCGAATTACAATATCGACCATTAGGTGTAGTGGCAGTGATTTCGCCGTGGAACTATCCGATAGCCATGGCTAACAACTTACTGATGCCTGCCTTAATTGCGGGTAACAGTGTGATATTAAAGCCGTCTGAACAAACTCCGCTGGTGGCCGAGTTATTCATTAATACCCTTAATAAGGTGCTGCCAGAACATGTGTTGCAAGTGGTTCAAGGTGACAAAGCCCTTGGCCAAGCATTAGTGGCAGCAGACATTAATATGGTGGCGTTTACTGGGTCGATGGCCGCAGGTAAACACATTATGGCCAATGCTGCGTCTGGCTTAAAAAGGTTAGTGATGGAGCTTGGCGGTAATGACCCCTTGATTGTGATGGCTAGCGCTAATATCGATTCCGCGGTTAGATTTGCAGTCGCTAGTTCGTTTGAAAATGCCGGACAGATGTGCACTTCAACAGAGCGCGTTTACGTGGATGAGCGTATTGCTGATGAGTTTGAACAAAAGGTGTTGGCTTTAGCCAGTCGTTACCGTGTCGGTAAATGGGACGACGCTAATGTGAATATTGGCCCTATAGTGAATCCAACCCAACACCAAAAAGTGCTTGAACAGTTGCAAGATGCCAAAGCCAAAGGAGCGAGCTTTTTACTCGGTAGTGATGAGTATCCATTACCGTTTATTCAACCTACTGTGGTCTCAGGTATTACCCCTGACATGCTCCTAGAACGTGAAGAAACCTTTGGCCCTGTGGTGGCTATCAGCCGTTTTAGTGATATTGATGAAGCCATTAGTCGTGCTAATAACAGTCACTATGGTTTAGCTGCAGTCGTGTTTGGTGGTCAAGGTGCCAAAGCCGTTGCTGAACAACTTGAAGCTGGCATGGTTGGGGTTAATCAAGGTGCTGGTGCGGGCAATGCTCCATGGGTAGGAGCAAAGCATAGTGGTTTTGGTTTTCATGGTACTGCTGCAGGGCATCGCCAATTTGCCCAAGTGCGAGTGATGAGTTATTAATTTTTGGGTTTAACCCATATTGATGAGTAAGCAGTCATTAGTAAGCTTTTATTTGTAGAAAATCATTAGTAAACAGTCATTAGCACACTTTTTAGTAAAGCATTGCTAGCCCATTTTATGGTTAAAGGTATAAACAAATGAACACAACAAGTGTAAATTCAGATTATTTTGTGGTGGCACTAGAACCCGGCGCTGAACATCCGGCTTTGCCAACATGGGCTAATCATCAAGCTAATGTGGCTGCGCTTAATGAAGCAGAGCTGACTGATGCTGAGCGGGCTAACGTGAGTAAAAAAATGTTAGCCGAAGTACCAGGTGCGTTCCAATTAATGAATGTATTGACGCCAGATGAGTGCAAACGGTTAATTTCGGTCAGTGAGTCGATGGGCTTTTTACCCGACGCCGCGGTGTCATTACCACGCAATGTACGCCATAACGACAGCTTAACCTGGGTGGTTGATAACACCACAGAGCAAGTGATTTGGAGTAGAGTTAAGCATCTTATGGATGATAACTTGGGCATTTTTGGTGGTAAAGCTGCTTTAGGATTAAATAATCGTTTTCGTTTTTATCGCTATAACGAAGGCGATTTCTTTAAGCCACATTCAGATGGTTCATGGCCTGGAAGCCAAGTTGTAGATGGTCAGTTAGTGCGAGATGCCTTTGGTGATCGCTACAGTCTGCTGACATTTTTAATCTTACTGACAGAAGACTTTGAAGGCGGTGCAACGCGCTTTTTAGTCAATGCCGACAACCCAAGCTTACCAGCAAAACACGGCGATAATATGCGCCAAGTTGATGTGCGAACGCCTGCTGGGAGTGTGTTGTGTTTCCCACATGGCATGCATCCGCTGCATTGTATTCACAGCTCAGAGCCTATTTTCTCTGGGGTTAAATACATTATCCGCACCGATGTGTTGTTTGAGTTGTAACATTATTCATCAATATGGGTTAGCTTATTGATAAGCTAACCCATTAGTTAATCACTGTATTTTTTAACTAAATAAAGCACCATGTTCGCTTTTTTAGAGCCGTTGTTGTACTTTTCCTCCTTGCTTAATCCTCGTGAATTAAGTCGATGTTAGTAATCCGCCATGTATTTTCTGCTCCATATAAGCACGCTGCTATCAAACTGACTCGCTTATCTCTTTCAAGAATAAACTGCTATAAAGCTGATCAAATAAGCTTACTCTTCGAGGGCACTATTATGATGGCGAATGCTCGTCAAATAAAATTATCAGCGTAAATAGCCAATGATATGGCTAGTATTTTTACCCATTAGCAGTGACAAAAACATACTGATAGCCAGAGGTGATACGGTGCAATAAATCAATTAAGTAAACAGATAAAAAGTCGATGAGTTTTTTACTATTGAGTTTATCAATCGGCGCTGTTGCCCCCCGAGTACACTAGATTCATTAACGCGATTTAATGTGCCGCAGTACTTGCTATTTGACTGACTAAACTATCTAATTGCGCCGCTTTCCTAACCACATATATAGAGACGTTTACATGAAATCAGTACTGTGTAGTTTGTTTGTTGTCAGTGTTATTAGCCTATCTGGATGTGCTGCACCGCAGAATAATTTCGCGTCTAAAGTGAAAGCCGAAGGTGAGCAACACCTCGACTTGTCTCAACAGTGGGAACAAGGACAAAAAGACCTCAGAAAAGGTAACAGTTTATTAATCGATGGGCGTGAGTTAATCGGTAAAGGTAAAAACCAAATTCGTGAAGGTGAAGCGTTAATAGCACAAGCCAAACAAGCTGCGCAGCAACAACGTCAACTATTTCAGTCGATGGCGAATACATTAAACGGCGCTCAAAATGGTGCCAGTGCAGTAATGTTAGTCGACAGGTTAGATGATGTAGCCGATGCTTGGGAAGATGCTGATGATAAGTATGCAGATGGTAAAGAGCTGATTGAAGACGGCAATACCAACGTTGCTGAAGGCGAGAGTTCAATTGAACAAGGCCAAAACATGGTGACGAGCGGCCGTAGTAGAATGCAACAAGCGGAATCTACCTACCAAGAACGTACTGGTAAAGGTTTAGTCGAGCAAATGCATTTAGAAGAGCAACCTAGTAACTTCTAATCAATAGAACTGAGACTAATCAAATAAACCGATATTGTTAATTCAATATCGGTTTTATCGTTTCTAGCGGATCTACTTTCAGCAAAAAGCGATTATATTATACGACTGCTCTATTCAAAATCGGCTTTGATTTCAAACACCATATCTTCGCCGGTCACTGGATGATTTAAGCCTAAATATTGGGCGTGTAAATGCAATCTGTTGGTCGCAACACCGTATAAATCATCACCTACTATTGGCATGTGCAATCCGTCATGATGAGCACAATGCATGCGTAACTGATGGGTTCGACCCGTTTTAGGATACAAGTGAACTAAGGTTTGATGTTGTTGACGCTTAAATACCTGCCAATGCGTCTCGGCATGCTTGCCATGTTCATAACACACTAGCTGCTTAGGACGGTCGTCTAAATCTACCCGCAATGGCAAACTAATATCACCCTCATCTTGGCTAGGCACCCCCTCAATTAACGCGATATAACGTTTGGTCACGCTGCGTTGAATAAACTGTTGTTGTAGGGCTTTGTTGGCTTCTTTGGTGAGAGCAATCACCATTAAGCCTGAGGTCGACATGTCTAGGCGATGGACTATCAGCGGCCCCGTCGCATTGGGGAACAGCTGCTGCATACGGCTAAACACCGAGTCGGTGATATTTTTGCCAGGTACCGATAATAGTTCCGCAGGTTTATTAATAATCACCATCGCATCATCTTGATAAATAATATCAATGTGCTGATCTTTACCCGGATTAATCAACAGTGGATCGTTATCAACTTGCATGCCTTTTAGCATGTGGGTCAAAATAGGTCGGCATTTTCCGTGACAAGCGGGGTAGAAGTTTTTGTGCTGTTTTATCTCAGATTTAGGCGATGAACCCCACCAAAACTCTGCCATGGCAATCGGAGTAAATTGATGTGTAAACGCGTATTGTAATAACTTAGGTGCAGCACATTCACCCGCACCTGCAGGTGGCAAATGGTTAGGTGCGTCATTGAAAATATCGTTTAAATCTCGCGCTTCACCCAAGACATTTAAAAACTGATATTGAGCAAAAAGTTTGTTTTGTAATCCATTTGAAAGTTGTTTGCGCTGACGTTTAAGCTGTTTGATTTGCTGCGCAAGTGCATCTAAGGCCACTTTAGTGACTTCAATTTGAGTCTGCCACTGTTGCTTTAATGCGTTCAGCTGATGCTTTTGCTGCACACTTTGACGGCTTAACTCGATAGACAATGTTTTATGGCTATCGTCGTTAAGGCTTGCTTGCGCCAATGCATCATCTGCTTGCTCACGTTGCAGCTTACGCATTTTACGACCTTCAACTATTGCGTTACGTTGCTGCTCAAGCTCACTTTCCGCTTGGTGTTGTTGCGCCGCTAAAGTCGCGGTTAATGTTGCCAGTACTGGATTAGCTTCTTGCTGACTAATCGACAGATTAATTTGGTTAATCTGTTTATTTTCATGACTGAAAAAACTGTCTTGGGTCAGCATATCAAACACCGGCGGCACAAACGGCGGCAAGATATTTTGATCGGCTAACTTACCTGAAAATGCGGCTAAAAAACCAAGTTGCCCAAGGGTGTCTTTGACCACCAACACACCAAACATCTTACCAATCACCATGCCAAGGTCATGTTCGCTGTCTAAGCCAAAATTATGTCCCCAGGGATTCGTCTCAAGTAACACCTGCTGCAACTGCTGTGCTGCCAGTATCGTCAATGGATGAGGTTGATAATAAAACGGGAAGGTAAAAGATTCAGGCAACCCTTGTTCGGCAAGCGTGTTATTGAAAGCTATCGCATCATTAAAAGGAATAAAGCACGGGTCGTTAACAGACATCAAAAACACACTCACTACACTAAAGGGCGGCTATTTTACCCTTTCAAACTAGCAGATGCATTATTTACTGAGCTCGGTTGTTTTGGAATGTTAATCTAAACGTAGTTTGGCAAGGAAATCGTTAACCAACCCTTGAGTATGATCAAGCAACTGAGCATTACCAATGGCGCCATGCCCTGGCACAATAACCTCAGCGTCAGGATATGTCGCTTTAACCTTACTAATCGTTACTGGCCAATCGGTTAACGATGCCTCTGCAATGTAGCCCATACTCTTACTGTGAGCGCTTTTTACCAGGCAGCCGCCAAACAGTAATTGTGCCTTAGGGAGCCAGACCACAATGTTATCAATTGTATGGCCAGCGCCTAAATAGCGAGCTTCGAGTAAACCATTAGCTAGGATAAATGAGTCACCATCAAACGGCTGGTTTGCGAGAGTTTGATGTTGTGTGGTCAATATTTTCTGAGTCATTGCAGACACATGAGTGCTAACCCCAATACTGTTTAAATAACCTATCCCAGCCGTGCGGTCGGCATGAGAATGAGTCGAAATACTGGCTTTGAGTACAAACTCTTGCTGCTTTATCCACTCGACTAACGCAATAGTGTCTTTCTCGCTCCATGGAGTATCGATTAAATAAGCCTCTTTGCCTTCAACAACCACTAAGCCATTAGCATCGACCAAACCAAAGTCTTCAGTTTTGAAATATGACTGATATTCAAATAGTTGGATTTGTGTCGCTTGAGCTTGGTTAGCCGTAACCAAAGCATTGCTACTGAGCGGTGTAATAGTCAGTTGGCCTGATGACTCAGTGCTCATCGCAAGCGGTACACAGCAAATAAAACCAACTAGTAATATCAATATTCGTGAAAACATAATGGTACTCAATTAACGTTCAGTCAAAGTTCAGTCGAAAAGAATAGGCGTTAAAGTGTATCACTGAATTTGTGAGTAATGGATAACATAGAGGGAAGTCATGCTTGATGACATTGGTTGAGTTAAGCGGATAGTGTTGAACGAATCGATGGGCAATAGCCTTAAGCTATTAATTCAAAACTATCAATTCTTAAGCTATCAATTCTTAAGCTATTAATTCTTAAGCTATCAAATATAGATGAAACCGTACTGGTTTCATCTATATTTGGACATAGTTATTGATAAGAGACGTTACTATAAATAACGACGATTATGCCTTTGGTCTGTGCAATACACAGACTTTGTTGCCAGAAGGGTCGCGTAAGTAAGCTAGATATAATGGACCATTTGGACTGTCGCGAACACCAGGAGCATCTTCGCAAGCTTCGCCACCACTCGCCACACCAGCAGCATGCCAAGCATTGGCTTGCTCTGCGCTATCGGCATGAAAACCTATGGTGCTACCATTACCATTACAAGCGGGTTCACCATTAAGCGGTTTAGTGAGGGCAAATACACCTGCGCTAGTAACATAAAAACAACGGCCTTTAGGATCAATCATCCCAGGTTTAATGCCTAGTGCGCCAAGTGTGGCGTCGTAAAAGGTTTTTGATTTGTCGATATCATTAGCACCAAGCATGATGTGGCTGAACATTGTGACTCTCCTTGTTGGGGTGAATAAACACCAATTTTATTTATCTATTTTACTTATTTGTTAACTTATTCGTTTTTACTATTAACTACCTGATTAAACAGGGCGTGTACATTAATATTGGCGTTAAGTTTAGCGGCTAATAAATACATGCCTGCTAACTTGCGATGTATGAAAATAGCATCGGTTGGTGGTGTGTGCCATTCATTTTGTTGAGTGCTCATGGCTTTACCTGCCTGAGTGATCCTTTTAGCCAAATTACTTGCACCAAAATCATACGTTCCTTGAGTACGTAATGGCTCACAAGCTTGGTAAAAAATATCAATAATCAGTTGTTTTTGTTGTGGGTCGATGGCGTCTTGAAAAAAGCCGATTTGTTGTGCCGCTTGTATCATTTGTTGTTTATCATCGGCAATCGCACCTTGCATCAATTGCATATAACCTTGTGATAATGTGTCGCTAATGGTGCGAGTGGCGCCAAAGTCGAGTAATACAATTTTCTGGCTGTCGGCTTGATACTGGAAATTGGCAAAATTAGGATCGCTTTGCACCAGTTGAAAACAAAACAGCTCTTTAAAACACAGCTCCATCAACACGCTTGCAACCTTGTCACGCACATTTTGCGGATACTGTTCGACCGATTCAATCGCGACGCCTTCAACAAATTGCATGCATAAAATGCTGTCGTTGCTCAATTTCGGATACACCTTAGGCACGATGAAGTGAGGGCTGTCGCCTAACTGTTGCTGATAGAGTGCGATTTGCTGTGCTTCAAAGTGATAGTCTGCTTCGTTATGTAACTGCGCTTTAGCTTCGGCCAATAAAGTATCGAGTTTTACGTTAGCGGGGATTAACCGCGAGACTTTTAATAGGCTGGCAACGTTATCTATGTCGCTGTCGATGCTGTCGCGGATCCCTGGATATTGAATCTTTATCGCCAGCTTTTCGCCAGTATCCAAATAGGCTAAATGTACTTGGCCGATAGATGCTGCGGCAAACGGGCGCAGTTCAAATTGGGCAAAAGGTGCTAGCCAGTCATGGCCCCAGTGCTGAACTAATAATTGAGTTAATTGTTTGTGCGGCATGGCTTTAGCGTCAGAACGCAGCTTCGCCAATATTTCAGCCAATTCAGGAGGCACTAAGTCACCGGCATCCATTGACAACATTTGCCCCACTTTCATGGCAGCGCCGCGCAGTTGCGACAGCTTATCTGCCACATGACCAATGTTTTTAGGGGTCATCATCAGTTGTTGCATTGACGGCGATTTACCCTGGCTAAGCTGCTTTGCCCCTTCTAACAGCACATTACCCGCAAGGCGAGAAGCCAGTCCGCCCATTTTTGATAATCGGGACAATCGACTGGTTGGCACTTTAGCTTCATTATTTTTCATCAGATCTCACTTGTGTCGCATGAACTCGTAGCGAATATAAATAATTGTACGCTGAAGTTGATTATTTCGTTCAATATGAGCCAATAGCGTGGTCAAAATTTACTATTTTCTATGTTACTCTGATTTTAGAGGCATTTAAGCCATTCTTTGGGTGAGCAAAACAATAATAAGGACCCTAGTTTGAGTATTATTGAACAATATTTAAGTCAAGCTGAAGCGCTGTTTCAGTCTAAAAACTATTCATCGGCCAGAATGTACGCACGAAAAGTGGTTAAGCGTGATGATAAACACCTTGGGGCATTGAGCTTATTAGGTCAGATTCATTTACAGCAACAACAATATAATGAGGCCGAAAACTATTTTGTCAGTGCAGCAACTATTGATCCCCATGCGGTTTCAGTGTTGACTGGCTTATTGGCTATTGCTGAAGTGAAACAAGACTTTTTCTTGGCGAAAACGTATTTATTACAATTAATTAATACCCAAAGTAACCTAGGGAAAAATCAATACAAACTCGGATTAGTCGCCACTAAAGTCGGTGATATGGCCTTAGCTGAACAATGTTTTGAATGGTGTGTAGCAAATGATTTTTCTGAACCCGCTGTGCAGCTTAATTTAGGTCATATATATAAAGCCAAAGGCGACACGTTACGAGCGGCAGATTTTTATCAGCAATATATTCAATTAAGCCCAAAGCAAGTGGGTGTAGGCTATTGGAGTTTGGCAGATTTAAAGCAGTATCGATTCAGCACGGCTGATGTAACCTTATTGCAAGGTTTTGCAACCGATGAGTCGTTAAGCAAACAAAATCAGGCATTGGTGTATTTTGCTTTGTGTAAAGCTTACGAGCAAACACAGCAAATCGATAAAGCCTGTGAGTCGATGTTATTAGCCAATCAAATAATGGCGCAGCACAGATCGTTTAAACAAGCCCAGTTTGCCAATATTGTGTTGTCACTACTTGGGCATACACCATCGCCACATATTGATAGCTTGCCGACCGCGAGCCAAACACCAATTTTTATTGTTGGGATGCCTCGTTCTGGTACCACATTAGTAGAGCAGATTTTGGCTTGTCACAGTGACGTTGGCGCGACCGATGAGTTACCGTTTATGGAACGCTTTGCGCTGCAAATGGACATGTCGGGTGGCTATAATGCAAGACTAAGCCAGCTTTCTGCCAGTCATATCGATCAATTCCGCCAACGGTATTTAGCTGAAGTGAATCATTACTTTAGCGATGCACCAACCTATGTAATCGATAAAAACCCAAATAACTTTTTACACATAGGGCTAATTAAAACCTTATTTCCTCAAGCAAAAATCATCAATGTGGTACGTAATACCGTCGACAATGGCTTGAGTGTATTTAAGCAGTTTTTCAGTTTTGGCCATGACTATTCGTATTCGTTTACGGGTATTTCAAGTTACTGGCAACATTATTTAGACATCATGCAACATTGGGATAGGTTGTACCCTAATGAGATTTTACATGTTTGTTTTGAGCAATTAGTGCGTGAGCCAGAGTCACAAATTCAACGAATATTGGGTTACTGTGAGTTAACGACTCAAGCGCAATGTTTTACCTTTTATGAGTCTGACCGAGCCGTATTAACGCCTAGCGCTAGTCAAGTTAGGCAGCCTATGAATCCCGAGGCAATTGGTCAGGCAGACAAGTATCAAGCTTTTATACCTGAGCAAATAGCCGAGTTGGATGCCATTGCGAAAAAAGCAGCACTGCAATTCTTTAGTTAAGCAGAACTTGGAATAAGAATTTGCTATAAGCCAAAACAACCTAGTTTGGCTGACTTTATAGAAATGGCGCCTCAGGGCGCCATTTCTATATATATTCTCAGATAAACCTATGCAGGCATTCGTCTTACTAACTCACTTTACCGTGGCAGGCTTTATAGCGTTCGCCACTGCCGCAGGGGCAAGGACTATTGCGAGATGGCGGTGCAGCAATAGTGCGAGCGTTATTTTCAGCTGCTGTTTTTGGTATTATTGATGTTGATGTTGCTGATGCAGATTTTACTGATGCTAAATTTGCGCTTTCTGGTGAGTTTTTTGGCGAAGTAATAGCCTGTTTGCGTGTTGCTAATTGCTCACTAAGTTCAACATTCATACACGCCACGATAACCAATTGTTCGAACGCCTTTACCGCCGAACCAGAATGAGTCAGTTGCAGTGATTTAGCGCACTGTAGTGCTTTTATCATGGTTTGTTCACGTAGCGCATGATAATGCGGCCAACCTACTTTAGTGCACTCATATTGCAGCCATAACATCCGCCAATCGGCCACAAACTCTGCGATGACTACTGAAAATGCATTCACTTCGGCAATCTGATTTACAGGGTTGTGTTTAACCTCAGTTAACAACTCATTGGTTAAGTATTCAACCTCAGCGACAGGCATGATCACTGGGGCATTAAATTGCTCTGTGATGAAGGTTGTAGGTGAGTCTGGGTTAAAACCGACGAATTGACTGTTTAATGTTGTTGATTGATCATCTGCGATTGAACGCGAGTGTTGAAACACCGTGCGCCAAAATTGACTAGAACCTGCTAAATCAACCACTAAATGAACTCGGTATTGGTCGCTGTTATTCTCCACTTTGTGCAACTTCCATGAGTCGAAAATCCAACATTCTCCTGCGCCCATATGCACTTGTTTGTCATGACAAAAAAACTGCACTTGCTCAGTGGTGGTAATGGGAATATGCACTCGTACCCGTTTATACCAATGGTAATTAATGTCTGAATGCAGTGGCACTTGTGCACCTGGCGCTAAGCGCATTAATCTTGAACGGCTGAGTACCTCACCAAATGAGGCGAGTATTTGCTTGATGTAAGGGCTTTTTGCTAACGCCGCAGTGGGCAACATTGGCCCTTTAAAGTCATTATTAAACTCGCCATTGACCGATATTAACGGAATAGCCGAATTGCCCTGAAAACCTTCATGATGAGTTACCCAATCTGCTTCGGTAAATTGTCCGATCTCTTTGGTTAATTGACCAACATCAAAGCGAAAAGGTAACTGATAAAACTCATGGGGTAACTTCATAATTGGGCTCTCTGTAATACGGCGCTTAACGTTATGATTTTCTACACAGGTATTTTTACCCGTTCTGCTGGCTATTTACAAATGACTTACTCAAATGACTAACTCAAACGGCTAACGCAACTGGCCATGGCATTGCTTAAATCGTTTGCCAGACCCACAAGGGCAGGGACTGTTACGAGATACATTTTGCTCGCTTGGCGTAGCGAGTTTTTCAGTTGGTTCGGGTGTCAGTGCTACAGGCTCTGCAATGTCGTGTTGCTGCCATTGAGTGTCATAGATGGGATAACCACGCTGGTGTAAATGACGATTGATTTTGTTCAGTGTTGTAGAAATATTTGGCCAGATTTTGGCGATGTCATGGTAATTCTCAAGCCATTTATTGGGTTTGGGTGTCGAGATGGTGTAGCGAGAATGCGCTAATGGCTTACTGCATAATTGCACTAAAGCAGGGTCAAAATCCGTACCGGTAAATTGGCATAGTTGCTTAACGGTTTTCGCAGGATCTGCAATTAATTGATCATAAGACACCATGCACCAGCGATTACTGTCAATCTTTTGCAATGAATCCATAATCGCTTCATTAGCGGATTGCCATTGAAACGCGGCAATAGCCTGTAATGGCTGGCGATTAAGTTGCTGCCATTTTTCTGGTAACAGTAGCGACCAATTACGCTTATCCCATCCCGGTAGATTTGGGTAAGTGACAAACTTATTCGACCGCCACGCTTGCATAATACTGCTGATGTTCTCTTTAGGCTCCCTCACTAAATAGATAAATAAAGCGTCGGGAAACAGCGCATTAAAAAAGTCGACCCGCAAACTGTTTTTTGGGGTTTTTTCTAAAAAGCGGATATTAGTCGTATCAATACTATCGGGTTTATTACCCTGATTATCTTGCAGCGCATCGCTAAAACGTAGCAGTAATTGCTGGTGTAATTCGTCATCGATATCTTGTTCCGTTAACGCATTAGAACTAAATTGACGATAGGCGATATTCAGCTTGGGTATGGTTTCAATTAGCGCATGACTTTCGCCGCCAATGGTCCATATAGACTGGCTTTTTGATAGAACTTCAAACAACAAAGTGCTGCCTGAACGAGGCGCGGATAAAATAATAATGGGCCGATCAAATTGATGCATAGCGGTATGATGTTTTTGTTATATTTTTTAACATCATACCCACACCGTTATCATATGGCTACTTTATCAATTTCAGTAGAGCCTTAAAGCGATCACCTTGGGCAACATGTTGCAGCTCAAACAGTAGTGATTCAACATTGGTGAGATTTGCACCATCATTAAGCATCATTTGCACCCCAAGTACTTTATTGTCTGTACCCCGTGATGCAACAGCATCGGCAACAAGATGCACTTGATAGTCGTTGGCCAGTAAATCTTTACACGTTTGGTAAACGCAAACATGGGTTTCGATACCCGCAAGAATGACATTATTACGGTTTAATGCGTTAAGTTGTTGTTTTGCTTCTTCACAATGCCAGCCACTAAAGTGCTCTTTAGCGATAGGTTTAGTTGTTTGCGATAATATTTGTGCGAGTTCGTCGCTGGTATGGCCTAATTTATTGGGTAATTGTTCTAACCAAATAATCGGAATATCAAATAGTTGTGCACCTTGAATTAATACTGCAAGTTTTTGGTGTAGTTGAGCTGATTGCTGCATAACCTGGGCTAGCTTGCCTTGTACGTCTACAATCATTAATACACTTTGTTCTGCTGTTATCATGGTCAGTTACTCGAATGATTAAGTGAGCTGTCGAGTATTGGTTATTTTTACCGTGGTGCAAATAAGCATTTAGTCTATTATGGCTATGATAATTTTTATGAATGTTCGCTCAGAGAATGTCAGGGATTGATATGAATAAACGTATTGTCATTTGTGCCGATGGAACCTGGAATCGGCCAGAAAAAGATCTTGAAAAAGATCACGCCACTAATGTACTTAAACTCGCCAGAGCCATCAAACCCATTGCTGATGATGGTGTACCGCAACAGGTGTTTTACGATTGGGGAATTGGTTCGTACTATGACTCCATGATTGGTGGGGCAACTGGGCGCGGCTTACATAAAAACATTATGGATGCTTACCGCTACATAGTGCAAAACTACTCTCCTGGCGACGAGATATACCTGTTTGGTTTTAGCCGTGGTGCATACACAGTGCGTTGTTTGTGTGGCCTCATCAATAATTGCGGTATTGTCACTCGACCAGATGCCAAGCTTATTCAGCAAGCGTTTGACCACTATAAAATGAAAACTCAACCTTTTTCACCAGATGGTGATCGCTCTGTGGCGTTTCGTCAGCAACATTCGCATCCTTCACGTGAAGTGGCTTTTGTTGGCGTGTGGGACACCGTAGGGGCGATGGGGATCCCGCTGTCTTTTTTAGGTATGTTTGAAGATAAAGATGAGTTTTATGACGCCAAGTTAGGCCGAAATGTCAAAGTGGCTCGCCATGCACTCGCGTTAGATGAGCATCGCAGCGATTTTGAACCAACCATTTGGGCACCTCGTACCAGCATAGACATACAGCAGGTTTGGTTTATTGGCGCCCACAGTAATATTGGTGGTAGTGTTGCCCCCAATGATGACGGTAGCACCTTGTCTGATATAGCGTTGCAGTGGATGATAAGCCAAGCGCGAGCAGTTAACTTAACGGTCGAGTTACATTTAGCCGATGCTTTATTGCCTAACCCTATGGCGGATATTCAAGATTCATATCGCAGCTTTTATCGGGTTAAAAAACGCTTTATACGCGAGCTTGACCCCGAGCAAGCGCCGATATTATTGCATCAGTCGGTTAAAACGCGCTGGCTGATTGACAGTAATTATCGACCGAAAAATTTAGTAAATTACATTGATAACCATGGTTGGCCCGATAAACTGGTGCAATAATCTGTGTTAACACCATCATTAAATAACGAGTGTTAGCAACCACTAATAGCAACCACTATTACTAACCATTATTAAAAACATTTCGATTAAGGACAGTATTTTGCTACGTGTATTTTTATCGCTCATCACAGTGATTGGGCTCTCGTCTATATCACTTTTTTTACCCGCGGCTGAACCGACGGCTTCTGATGATTTACAAGATAAGCCGCCAGCGAAACGGATTATTGCTTTATCGCCTCATGGAGTTGAAATGCTGTTTGCTATTGGTGCTGGCGACTCAATTGTAGCCACCACCGATTATGCCGATTTCCCTGCAGCAGCTAAGAATATTCCGAGTATTGGTGGTTATTACGGTATTCAAATCGAGCGAGTGATTGAACTGAATCCCGATTTGGTGCTGGTGTGGCAAAGCGGTAATAAAATGGAAGACATTAATCAGTTACGTGATTTAGGTTTTACCGTTGTGAATAGTGATCCTAAAAGCTTAGCTGATGTTGCGACGGATATTGAACTGCTGGGTAAACTCACCGGACATTCGGGTAAAGCCAAGCAAGTGGCAGATGACTATCGTCAGCAGTTGGCTGATATTACGTTGCAAAACCAAACGAAACCTGCTGTAAAAGTGTTCTATCAATTATGGTCAACACCATTGATGACGGTGGCTAAAGGCAGTTGGATCCAAAACCTTATTGAAGTGTGTCATGGTGAAAATGTATTTTATGATGCAGCAAGTGAGTACCCACAAATTAGCATCGAAAATGTGTTACTAACTGGCGCAGAAGTGATTTTACAAAGCCAAGATGAAGGCAATATTTTAGGTATTAATTGGTCTGACTGGCCTGAACTACCCGCGGTAAAAAACCAGCATATATATCAGTTTGATGCCGATTTACTGCATCGGGCAACCCCAAGGGCAATTCAAGGCGTTAATGCGGTTTGCGGGGCGTTGGATAAAGTAAGAAAGTAAGACTTTATTTCGTCGCGGCGGCATATTCGATTTCTTATTTCGTCGTGGCGGTATATTCGATTACTTATTCCGTCATCCCGGTAATGTTTTTGAGCCGGGATCCAGCTTTTTTGTTTGATTTACTGTTCTTTCTATGGCCTGCGGCTAATAAGGTCTTGTTGCTGTTTTAGTTGCATATTCTGCAATGACTAATGTAATGTTGCTAAATTGTTGTTGTTTATGCTGGTGTGAGTTCAGTGTAAATGGGGCATGGAAAAAGATCTAATAAAACTGGCATAGGACGATTTTTCTACGCTGCGTTATGTTTAAACACGAGTAACACTTATCGATTTAAAAAGGATTAAGTAAATGGATTTTATTGATAAAATATTGGCAAGTGACAATTCTATGTTTATGGCGGCGTTAGTTATAGGAGGACTTATTCTTTGGTTTCTCCCAGCACTTCTTTCGTTAATCTTTAATAGAAAACATTTTAAATATATTTTGTTAGCTTGTATCCCAGCAGGTCTTTCTTTTATCGCTTGGGGTGGTGTTATGGTGTGGGCTACAACGGGTAAAGTCTTTGGTAAATATGCTAACAAAATCAAAGAAGAAACTTAAAAATAGTAAGCGCGTTAAGAATGGTTGAGTTAGTTTTTATGGCTTATGGTTACTAACGTCGTGGCGCTTCGCCCACACCAGACCAAGAGGAAACCAACGGCTGTTCCCTCTTGGAACTCCCAGCCGCCCCGCAACATTTTCTGAACAGCGAAAAGGTCGCCACGGGGATTGATCCAGCTTTTAACTTCATTTAAAACCGTCATCGGACTTATTCGAAAATGCTAACGCTTCCGATAGGCCATCCCTGGCCAACGAAAGCTAGCCTGACGTCCTGTCAGGCTCACGCTATTTGCTTCAACGTCCTCAAGTTCTGAGTTGAATCACACCAATTGCGAGCAAGGTATGCAAATCATTTATGCCCCAAAGCTTGTTTAGGTTATGGTCTGCGGCCACTAACGTCGTGGCGCTTCACCCACACCAGACCAAGAGGAAATCAACGGCTATTCCCTCTTGGAGCTCCCAGCCGCCCCGCAACATTTTAAAACAGCGAAAAGGTCGCCATGGGGAACTATCCAGGTTTGGACTTTATTTGGTATCGGCCTCGGACTTATTCGAAAATGCTAACGCTTCCGATGGTACATCCTGTACCGCGAAAGCTAGCCTGACGTCCTGTCAGGCTCACGCTATTTTCTTCAACGTCCTCAATTCAGAGTTGAATCACGCCAACTGCA
>NZ_JACJDU010000068.1:0-16183 GCF_014163715.1 Shewanella sp. SR44-4
ATGCCCGCTATAGTGCGGAGAGCGTATTGATCACGAAAGAGCATGGGGCAATCTCTTTCCAACTCTCATGCCTTTTGGCTACAGCGTATTAACCACTTCCGCTGTTTCATCACATAACGCACCTTGCGCGGATTCACTTATGTTCATCATACTGACTACCTAGCACTCACCCAATTTGTGGTTATCAGGAGGATCGTCCTCTCACGATTTAGATCCCAATTAGTCCATGACCAATCTTCGTTACATTGTCAGGCTCGCTACTTTATTCAGAGCCCTAGGTTCATCTGGTGATACAGATGGTTCACTCAAAAGCGGTGAACAGCGCTTCATACGACCTCACGTCGCACGCCCCATTATCATTTAGAGTAAAAGCTGGTTCATAAGCTGTTAATCTGAGTTGTCCATACAAAAAGTAATTTGAAATGGAGTGCGGTTTACTTTGATATTGGGAAAGAAAAACCGCATGATGACATCATAAAAAACGTTATGTGTTTATGAGTTATGTATTCGTATGTTGCTGTTATCAAAAGATGAAATTATTGATCTGAAAATCGATGAGTTAAGTGATTTATTGATACTATTGGACTCAAAATTAGAGTATTTGATAGATCAAGCTAACGCTCAGCTGGATGCAGATAGTAGTGGTATTTTCGACCGAGCTGAATACTTTATCGGTGTTGGTTTTGTCGCTATGCAACAATATATTGCCGACACGATGCAGTACAGCACCGTTCGGAAGTCTGAAGCTTTAAATCTTGGCTCCGTGACATCTCAAGGGGTTACTCATATATCAGTAATCAACTCCGCTGCAAACTGGTGGAAACATGAGTCAGAATGGGAATGGTACGGAGAAAGTGGTATCGGCAATAAAACATACTTTAGTATTTGTAATATTGTTGATCCCATCAATTACCCTTTATCCAACGTATTAGCATTTTTGGTCGCTGAAAAAACATTTTGTTTATCATCAGCTATACCGATATTGGAACAATGGCGTGACCATTTAGTCATTTATACTCAGGAACATACTTAACATAAAACGTTTAAGAGTGACTCGCAAGGTTTGGGATTTTGTCGCCATGCTGATTTTTGTTAACAGTGTGTAGATGTCGTGGCAGCGTTGTTCAACACCATAATGGGTCGTTAACTTTATTTAGGATATTATGAAGTACTTTAGTGATTCTGAAAGAGGTGCTTTACCTCGAGCAAAGAATGAAATTCCTTATAATGTTTGGTGTGGATTGACTGCGTATATTCAAACGTTAATCGATATAGGATATTTCGGAGAAAACTTTCCAGATCTTTGTCCTGACGGGCAAGGGTGTTGTGGTACCGATGAAAAAGGGTTCTCGTTAGCTTTAAAAGCAGAAATATTGGGAATTGAATATCCATTTATTACAGAAAAAGAAGACTCTGATGATTGGATGTCTAAAAAAGTCCCTTTTAATCCTGACTATTTAGACGTACTAGATTTAGTTCAGTTTTGCTATGTGAATGTATCTAAGCCTACGATGGGACAGTTTCATTCATTCTTTGGGCATCACCACATAACATCATTTGACCGATCGATCGGGCAAGCGGAATTTTTAGATAAAATTGACACTATATTCTCTAGAAATGGTTTGGCTTATCAATTACACAGTAATGGTCAAATCACAAGAGTACTCAATCCATCACTAACTTCAGTTACTGGACAAGTAAGCAAGACGCTTGATCAGGAACTTAATGATCTGATTGCAAGAGCAAATAAGAAAATATGTAACGCGGACGTCCAAGTGCGTTATGAAGCATTGAAAGAGCTTTGGGACGGATTCGAACGTATAAAAACAGTATTCAACCCTAGTCAAAGTAAAAAACAATCAATGACACAACTGCTAGATGCCTGTGCATCAGATAGAGAATTCAGAGCTCAACTAGAATCTGAGGCTACAGCTCTGACGACAATTGGTAACTCGTTTTTTATTCGTCACTCAGAGGTTACTCAGATTAAGTTAAATGATAGTGACCACATTGAATACTTTTTTCATCGCCTAGCAAGCTTTTTGTGCTTATTGGCGAAAAAATTAAGTTAACTAAGTTGGTTAGAGCGATTCTCAACGTTTGTGTCTAAGTTATAAAGGCCAGGCTAGTTGATAAGCGTTGTTCACACTTTAACTCGGCGTCATGCACTAGAGGAAATTGTATGATCATTTGTAGTAAAACAAGCGAAAGACTTCGAGATCTTATCAATGAAGAGACTGAGTATCGTTCCGGTCCAAACTTGGTTAAGTTTTTTAACGTATTAGGTTTTAACCATTCTTATGGGCAAGGTTTCCCTTCTCGTTGGAAGTATACCGATGATTGCTTAGAGACTATCAATGGTACCCCCAAACTAGATACTTGTATTAAAAATGCATTTAATCCAGTTAACTTTATCGGACGTCTTGGAGAACTAGATGGTTATTTAGCTGACTTCAATCAGTATCTTGCTTTCGACAAATGGCAAGTGGTCAGAAATGAAGCTGAAATTACCTTCAAGAAGCTCCACAAAGTAGAATTACATGAAAACGAAACGAATGTGCCTAGCCTGTCTGAGTCTGATTTCTTGAGCCGAGAGTTTAGTGGCTTCTCAATCTCTGACTTAGGTTTGGATCCTAATATCACAGACACGTTAAACAACCGATTAGATGAAATAGAGAAAACTTACAATTCTGGGGCATACCTTTCGACTATTTTACTTGCAGGTAGCTCGTTAGAGGGGATATTTCTTGGACTTGCATCAAGTAACCCTAGGGCATTTAATACCGTTAAATCATCGCCAAAAAACCGTGATGGAAAAGTACAACAGTTTCATGATTGGACACTGGCAGCGTTTATTGATGTTGCAAAAGATTTAGATTTGATTCAACTGGATACATATAAATTTTCGCATACGTTGAGGGATTTTCGAAACTATATACATCCATATCAACAAATGTCGTCAGGTTTTACACCCAGAGAGCATACAGCTAAAATTTGCCTCCAAGTTTTAAAAGCTGTAATTATGGAAATCTCAGAAAATATCAATAAGATACCTAAATAAAAGGAATTAAAGTGTCTAAAGTTAATGGAGTGACCAATTTGATACATAACTATGATGGATGGTGTCGAAGGATTGATTTACATTTCCGGTCACGATTTCCTCATCTAAATACTAGGTTATTCAAGCTTGATGATTATGAATATCAGTTGTATTTAGTTGATTCTGTTGATGAATTTGACGTAATTAGTGATGCTTTTAATAGAGAAGTAAAATTCGTAACGGCTCCAATCAAGCTAGTAATGAATATTCCGGAAACTTATAAGATTGAAATTGAAAAAATTACGGATGATAAAATACCATCGAAATTTGAAGGCTACCCATTAACTAATACCCAAATATACAGTCACATTCTTTCAATTCATCCTAATGTCAAAGTGAGTAAAATTGAAGAAGATCATGATAATCGACTTATAATTGTAGAGCTTGCAGGGAGATATGAATCAGATGTAGTCGTGGGTGTTGAAGAGACCGCGGCGGCTCTAAAAGGCCCGTATTCTTATAAAGTTAGAATCGGAGGAGAGCTAACCTCGAATTTTAAAACTAGTGACGAAGTGTTTAATATTGCACCATCTCAGACCAAAAGTGAATTGAACTGCGCTTTTATCGAGAGAGATGAAGCTTTATGGTATGAGAATATTGAAAATATTTATAATGGCTCATATCAAAAATCTGATCTTTATTTCTTTGATCCTAGTAAATCAGCATGCCTTGTTAATTTTTCAAAATTCCAGAATGCAAATTTGAGAAACCACCTACTCCTATATGATGTAGTTTACTGTGTTCTTCCATTAGCCCACAAAATGTCAAACTTCCTTGTAAACCAAAAAATATCAAAAGATGAAATACTACGCTTGGTTAAGCGAGGAAGGCTAAAAATATTAAATATGCAACCTGAGAGCAGACTAGACTACGGCTTTATAAATGAAGCCTTCCAAGAAAACCCATCAGCTGTTGTAAGCAGGCGAGCATTATCAGCTTTATGTGCAATTGATTTGGTTGAAATGAATCAGTCGTACGCTTTGAGTGATCCTGATCTAGATAAATACATTTACCCATTAGTACAAGAGGTTTCTAAGCTAACAGGCAAAGATATTGGTACTGTTAGCAATTTCTTACTTTGGCCTAAGCAGGCTCTAAGAAGAAGCCTTGATTCATTAAATCAAGCTGGGCCTATGGGGATATCTAGATATGGAATTAATAACCCTATAATCGATTCGCTACCGGCAGAAAATAAAGAAAAAATTAAATTTGAATTTATTGTTAATAGTGACCAAATTCATCTTTCACATGCATTGGATGCTACATATTTCCCTTTTTTCGTTGATGGTGGGAAATACTCAGACCACCCTTATGCTCTCATGATGGGAAAGATGCTTAACTTCTTTAAAAACTCAAGCTGTCACAATATTTCTAATCTAGTTGATGTTGAGAATATAAAATCAGCTCAGAATCCCAGCTTAGGACTAATCTCAGCTTTTGATATTAACGATTACATCCCTGTTCTAGAATTTGAGGAAGAAATTTCTAGTAGCGTTGTTCGTAATGGTATGAACTCATTATTTTCAGAATTGAATTTACTTAACAGGGAAGGAAGGAGTCAGCGTATCTCTGAGTATAATGTTGAGGTAGACAAAGCTCTTAGAAATAAAAATGTTTCTAAACATGCGTTGGATTTAGGAGAAGATACCTTAGGCTTGTTTATTCCATTTTGGACAACTGCTAAGAAGTTGGTAAAAGGAGGTACTAAAATGGCAATGGATAAATTCCCAGCAATACAAAACGTATCCGAATTCATAGAAGATAAGACCAGCAAAGAGAGTGGTAAAAATAGAAACATAAGCGTACTTACTCAAGTAAACAGGGTCGCTAAATTAAAACGCGAATTCAAGTAAGATAATAGAGAGATCAGCTGACAAACGGCTGCAACCTGACTTCCGGCAGTTGAGCCGAGCGTTATGTTTATGGAGGTAAATTTGACAGATTATATAAATCTTGTAAAGAAGTTCGGGTTGAGTTCAGTGTGTACGGAGCCAAGGTTTTAGGCTGGGTGGAGGCATTACTAACCACTTAATGCGGCGTTATTGCATATCTGCTTGCCATACTTTCCCTAATGCCAATAATCATTTTCAGAGCTTATCATCTAACGCATTTTTGTCCAGGTACGTGACAGTAAAATGCAGCAGACTCGTTTATGCCCGAAGTTTGTTTCGAGCAACATAATATCAGCCCATACGTTTGTCGGTTGGCCTACTTTTAGTTATGTTCCACAAAAATAAGAAACTAAAATTGATTCAGTTGTTTAACTATTGACCTGGATGCAGGAATATTACAAAGTGTCCTTAGAATAAAAGTCGCTTTTAGGTTTAGATAGTTCAATCTCTTATGAAAAAAATCACGTCCTTTAGATATTTGCTTTTAAGTTTGCTCAATAATATTGTTTCATGGCTTGAAAGGTCTAACCATTCGGATATAGAACAATCTAAATTCGTGGATCTCGCACCAACTGATGAGGCTGACAAGGAAGGTATATATACCAAAGCGATTTTGTTTGCTACGAATAATACCAAGGTATTCAACATTGCTCTAACTGGTCCCTATGGTTCGGGAAAGAGCAGCATCATCCAATCCTTCTTGAAGAAGTATAGACGACCTGCGCTTCAAATCTCTCTAGCCTCCTTCATTCCCGAGGGTGATGTAGGGGAGAATAAGGTGAGTCGCCAAGAGATTGAAAGAAGCATCCTACAGCAAATATTGTACGGTGCTGACGCAAACAAACTTCCTCTTTCGCGCTTCAAAAGAATTCAGTCACCAGGAGTTTGGTCGTTTCTTAAATCTCTCTACATCATGTTTGGTGCTATTGCGCTTTGGTATGTATTACATTTACGAGAAGATATAATCAAAGGTGAATTTTTGGTTCCGTTTGAACTCAGCAATTGGTTCAATATAGTAGTTTTCTTTTTCGCAGCAGTATTCCTCTGGACAGTCCTGCATCACTTTTATGTGGCGAGTTTCGGTCTGTCACTCAAAAGCATTTCGTTGAAGGACGTTGAGATTAAACCTGCATCTGATGATCAGGCGTCCATATTAAACCGCCATCTAGACGAAATAGTTTACTTCTTCCAATCAACCAAATACGATCTTGTAATCATTGAGGATTTAGACCGATTTAATAATGCGGATATTTTCGTCTCACTCCGCGAAATTAATAGTCTCGTGAACGAGAACGCAGGTGTGAAACGTACTATCAGGTTCCTCTACGCCATGCGTGACGATATGTTTGTCAACACCGAGCGAACCAAGTTCTTTGAATTCATTATTCCCGTCATACCTATCATCAACACATCGAATTCGATCGACATGGTATTGGAGCAGGGAAGTAGACTTGAGCTCGATGGATACCTTGAACGGCAGTTTCTGAGAGAGGTCTCACGTTACCTGAACGACCTGAGATTGATTCGAAACATCTTTAATGAATACGCTATTTATGCGGCTCAATTGGAAATAACTGGAGAGAGTCTACTTGATGCCAACAAGCTTCTTGCGATCCTGATCTATAAAAACGTTTATCCAAGTGACTTTGAGCAACTGCACTGCGGCGCGGGTAATCTCGCCAAAATATTGAACCTCAAAGACGAACTCATTAGGCATGGTGAGGCGACGAATAGGGCCGAGATCCTGGGGCTTGAAGAGCGTCTTGAAATCGCGGAACGGCAGACTCCTTCGGACCTTAGAGAGTTGCGGCAAATCTACGCTATGGCTCTGGTTGAGAAGCTTCCTGCGAATACTTACAACGTTAGTCATGATCAGCAGACATTGTGTTCACTTCCTCAACTGGCCAGCCACGATGCATTCGAGAAACTGATTGAGACTTCACGTCTGTTCTACTACAACAACTATGGTAACCAAGGACATATCGATGCTTCTAAATTACAAAGAGAAGTAGATACGCAGAGATCTTACCTGCAACGCAAAGTGGAGATAGAAAATAAGGCGGCTGATAATAAGAACAAAAGCTTGCGTAGAATAAGTGAGCTCAAGTTAAAGATTGCAACGCTACGCACGACTAAGCTCAACGAGCTGTTGCGTTTGGCCCCCAATGGCCTGCAAGATCATTTCGAAACCTTCGGGGAAAACGGAGAACTTGCCCGTTTTCTGCTCCTAGAAGGCCATATTGATGATACTTACTATCAATACACCTCACTTTTTCACTCGGGCCGTTTGTCGCCAAATGACAATAAATTTCTGATCCAGATACGGGCATTTGTCACACCAGATCCAGGTTTCCCGATCGATAATCCACAAGAAGTTGTTGCTGCTATGCGAGATGAGGACTTCCGACAAAGCTATGTCTTGAACATCAAGCTTGTCGATAACCTTCTGAGGGACCAAAGCCGTTACCTTGACCAAACGAAGAAGCTTTTCGAGTATATCTCATCCGAATTTGAAAGCTGCGAGGGATTTTTCGATGCCTATTACACCAGTGGCAGCAATGTTGCCGGACTTCTTTCAGGACTAGCCAATGCATGGGATGAACTTATCCCTGCAGTTGTAACCAGCCCTAACAATATCTCCCACGTCACTCAATTGGTCGCAAGCCTGCCTGAAAAATCGCTCAAAATGTTCGCAAGGGATTTTGACGAGCTACCAGAATTTGTTTCGGCGAACCTTCCAGAGATTCTGGTTAGTTTACCTGAACTAGCATCGGAACGCCTTGCATGCCTAGACTTTGAAGTCAAAGATCTGGCTGCAATCAAAGAACACACTGAAATTGTACGTTTCATGTTCGAGAAGGGACTTTTCGCACTTACGATCGCAAACTTGGAATACGTTTACCAAATGATTTTAGGAGAGAACGATCTCGAACCACTACGGACGAGGAACTACACGACTATACTATCGATGAATAATCTTGCCTTATTGGAGAGGGTAGAACGCGATTTCGAGCGCTACCTGTGTGAGATCCTTTTAGAGCTTGAAGGAAATTCTGAGGAAGATATCCCCGCTATTTTAGCTGTTGTTTGCCAAGATACGCTTGAGCAAGATGATCTTCGGGAGTTCCTTGAACGGCAGATGATACTGTTGCCAAGTCTAGAGGGTGTGCCTGAGAAATTGCACCCGATGCTGTTCCAGTTAGGTAAGATTGAACCAACTTGGGCAAACTGTCTTGCTTTCATGGAAGATAACGTGTTCGAGGCAGATAGCCTGATTGGATATCTTGATCGAGATGTTGTTCGTGAAGTTATCTTGGAACACTCTATGCCTAGTGATTCTGCTTCGCTGAAGCTGCGTCAGTTCCTCCTCAGTGCGGGCTCGCTGTCTGATGCAGCCTATAGAGAATATGCTCACGCCCTGCCGAATTCGTTCAAGAACCCACCAAAAGAAATCGAACCAAACAAGCTTCAAATCCTGATTAATGAAGGAAAAATCACATTCACTAAGGAAAGTCTCGATGCATTCGCTGATCACTGTGATTTGCAGGTTTTATTCGTCGCGGTCAACATCGATTCATATCTTGCGGACTCTGACAGCTTTGCACTCGACGATGACTTTCTAGAGGAGCTTCTTCGAGCTGAAATTGATAATACAGCCAAGCTTGGGATAATTGAATTGATGGACCTAGAATTGCTTGTGGATCTTCCTAAGCGGTCAGCTATTATCGGCCCAATTATTATCAACACTGACGCCAATATATCCAGTATTAGTCGGAGTATTGCGCAATCTCTGATAAAACATTCTTCGCCCATAGCGACGCAAATCTCACTCTTCAACAAATACCATTCTCTTATGACAAATGACGAAGTTCGCCTTGTTTTGAGCAATCTACCTAAACCATTTTCAGAAATAAAAACAGGGTACAATTCGCCGAGATTGAAAAACACTCCCGAAAATCAGTATTTGGTCAAATGGCTTGATTCAAAAAGCATTATTTCGTCATCAACTGTTAGTTTGTACAATAACGAAATAAAAGTGAACCTCTATAGAAGGTAATAAAAAATAAACAATATAATCAGCCGCATAAGTATCGTGGCTGTTCAATATAGACTAGCTTCGCTTGCCCATGTACAAGCATTAAATGCCATAAATTATGAGCAAAGGAATAAGAGCCTTTAAAGGCGGCGATGTTAACTCATAAAAATATTAATCCGAAACTCATGGATTAGAGTTAAAAATCTAACTCGGAAATGTCCAGAGACGTGCCAGCACGATCATTGCGAGCACGTTTGAGCTCCTAGGTAGCTACAAAACTAGACTGTTGAATGCCTTTGTTTTTCGGGGGAATTAACATTCAGGCCTAATTCCTCTAGAGATTCGATTAAAGGAGTATAAAATCTTTTTCTGGGCTCACGGTTAGCTCTATTATTATCGATGCTTAGTCTGCCATCATCTATCCGCTCATGGTTTGGCGCCTGAACTCAATATCGTATTGCTTTAACATTCTTCCTGGTGATAAGTTGACTGAGTAAACTTATCACCAGGAAATAACAATAAAGATGATTTTACAAATATCACTCATATGATCATACTGTTGATATGTATGACTAAGTTAGACAGCACATATAAGGTGGATAAATGAACTACTATGCAGAGGATCCCTTCTAGGTAATGTAAACCTGGAGGGTAAATGAAAAAACTAAAACATCAGTACCGAAAACGTATTAAAAGCCAGTGTCAATATTTTTGGGGGTATTATCCAAGCGTACGCAGTGCAGCCCACAAGCACTTTTCAACAAAACAAGAAAAGGGTTATTACTTCCTTCATATGATTGAGTGCAGAGGCTACCCGATCAAGTTACGAGCAGCACGAGGAAGATCGTTGGCTAACCCTTGGGATGACTACCCAGCGTACGTGTATGACCTAGCAAAAAGTTGGAAGCATAATTCCAAACGACGCTATCAGTACTACAAGTAAATCTCACGATAATAAAGCTCCTCCTTTGAGGAGCTTTTCTATTTCAGATCCAGAAGAGCGTCAAGAGCCATTAATTTTATTGGCTCTGTTGTAAACATCTAGTCAACTGCAGCTATTTTTAACATTCCAAGGTAACAGGCTGTCAATATCCGGTGCTGGTGCAGAGTTCATCAAGGCAAGCCATGATTAATTCAAATGACGTTAAGCCATTTACCTTTGTTGTTTCGTCAATACTATAAAGCTTGGCACGAGCTGGTCACTTCCACAACTGGTAAAGACATCCATAACTTGCAAGCTTTTGTAAAATAAATCACGCTGACAATATTGCCAAAGCTGATGCTGTTGTCGCCTAATTCTGTGATGGCTTAAGTAATCCTTACAGCAAATTCAATAAAAATACTGGGGTTGAACTGTTAAGTTAGTTTACTTAGGTTGAGCATGGAAATATTGAATTACCTCGTACCAGGAGAGGAATTGCTAGTTGAGAAGATGCTTTCCTAGTGTTTTTCATGTAGGTACGAGCACACCACTAATATTTTTGAGACGTTACAACAAAAGCAATAACCTCTTCTTAATTTTCCAAGCTAAACGAACACATTACCAACATCATAGAAACTTTAATAATATAATCAGATAGATATTCTGACTGGCGTATGCTGGTCTTATTTTTGAAGAGATTCCTTCTGCGAAAAAAACATTAAAGATCTAGCAATAAAAATTAGATCGCATAAAATAACTGTACAAATGTACAGTGGTTATAAATATGCGCATTATCCCTATTCATGCAAGTGCTGGTATTACTGGGTTTGAATCTCCAGCTTCAGAATATTTACAGTTAGCATTAAGTCTTGATGAGCTACTTATAGAGCATCCTAGTGCCACATTCATTGGTGTGGCCACTGGTGATTCGATGCAAGGTGTGGGAATTTTCTATGGTGATTTATTGATAGTGGACAGGCATGAAACGGTTCGAGATGGTGATGTTATAGTGGCTAATTTCAATGGTGAGTTTGTATGCAAAATCCTTGATAAACCTCGCAGACAGCTACTGTCATCCAATGAAAATCATCAACCTCAACCCATCAATGATTATGACTCTTTCAGTATTGAAGGCGTGGTTATTCGCTCTATACGGTGCCATCGGCAAAGCCCGTTACTGGCTGGTAAGTAAGGAGGAGGAAACATGTTTGCGTTGGTGGATGCGAACTCATTTTATTGCAGTGCAGAGCAAGTCTTTAGGCCTGATTGGCGTGGTAAACCCATCATTGTATTAAGTAACAATGATGGTTGTATTGTTGCTGCAAATCGGCAAGCGAAAGATCTTGGCATACCTAAGTTTTCTCCTTACTTCAAAGTGAAAGACATGTGTCAGCGCTTAGGAGTGATTGCTTGCTCAAGCAACTATGAACTCTATGCTGATTTATCCTTGAAAATGATGAATATTATTGGCCGTTTTGCGCCAGAGCAACATATTTATTCCATTGATGAAAGCTTTCTGTCATTTAAAAAATGCTATCCAGCAATTAAATGCTTGCGAAGTCAAGGTCAGCTCATTAGGCGCGCTGTTTGGAAAGAAACTCGATTACCCGTGTGTGTGGGGATGGGGCCAACTTTAACGTTGGCAAAAGCAGCTAATCACGCAGCCAAAAAATTACCTGGCTATCAAGGTGTATGTGTCATTGACAATGAAGATGAGCGATTGGCTATTTTACGTGCCATGAATGTCAATGATGTATGGGGCATTGGTCGTCGTATTAGTCAAAAATTAGCATTGATGGATATAAAAAACGCATTAGAGCTTGCCAATATTACTCCAGGGTTAGCCCGCAAACAATTTAGTATTGAAATAGAGCGAACTGTACGTGAATTAAATGGACTGGCTTGTAAACAATGGGATGAGGCAAGAGCAGATAAACTGCAAATATTCTCTACTCGTAGCGTTGGTGAGCGAATTATTGATTACGATTCTTTGTTGCAAGCATTGAGTAAACATATTGGTATTGCTGCTGCAAAAGCCAGACGACAAGGATCACACTGTAAAACCATGATGATGTTTGCGAGTAATTCACCCTATGATGAGCATCCTGCAAACTTTAAAGTGTTGGTGTCTTTTCCTTGCCCAACAAATTGTACAAAAGAGTTAACCCAGGCAATGAGCATGGCGGCACCAAGACTTTTTAGGCCAGGAGTGAGATATTACCGAATGGGAATAGGGCTGCTTGATTTAAGCGCTCAAAAAAACACTCAACTCGACATGTTTAATTCATCTAAAGCCAATCCAGTATTGATGCAAACCCTAGACGGCATTAACCAGCGTTATGGTACGGATACCTTATTTTTAGCCGCTCAAGGGATAGAACAAAAATGGTCGATGCGACGTGATTTACTCACACCACAGTACACGACAAATTGGAAAAGTTTACCTGCGATAAAGTGCTAGATAACCACAGAACAATACATCAAATTAAATATGTAAGACCTGGTTGAATTTACCATAAGCTTGTGACATGTTATCAAATAGGTGCTGAATGTTTAGTCCTATCGTTAGAAGCTTAATGGGCCCATCCATGTCAATGAGGTAAATGATGATGTCAGAATTGTTGAGTTACGATCTCGCCCTGATTTCAATAGGCATTGTCATCATTGGTGGTTTTGCTCTAGGCCTTTATCATATCGTCACGTTTAATTCCTTTAAGGCCAGACAAGCCGAAAATAAAATAGAAAACTCCATAAAATAAGCTTTAAGTCATCATATAAGCGTTCGCTGTGTAGTCTACTAGCTAATAGTGGCTTGATGTAAAGCTCACAAATTTATCAATGTCACAGCGGAATGCTCGTTATTTTCAATCCACTCATTAAGTTCCTTGATTTAGCTAGCGGTATTGAGTCTATACATCACGTTGCCATTTACTTTAGTAAAGTAATAATGTGACGGTAGAGCATCAAATTGAATTTTGGCATAGTTAGATTCAGCAGAGCTTCTATCCGCCTGTTTTAATACATGTTCAATTGGGTAGCGAGTCTTGTGTCCGTATGGTTTCCCGGCTAAAAGCTCGGTTAACATCGAAAATATTCGGCTGTTACGACTCCCTAATTCCCCTAGTGGTTTAGCTAGTAAGGCAAATGTATAGCTCTCATGGGGGCCTGAACAATATTTTTCATTGTTCATGTTGAGTGCAGGGTAGATTTTACCAATATCATGAAATAACGCCGCAACTAGGCCTGTTTGGCACTCTATGTCTGAATGACCTAGATGTTTAGCATTTTGATAAGTCATTTCAGCAACCTCAATACTATGCTCAAATAGGCCACCAAGATAGCAATGATGATGCTTAAAACTGGCTTCAGAGCGCATGAATAGCCTAAGTACTTCTTCATTATTTAGGATAAAAACGACGAAAGGCAGTAGCTCCTTAACCGACACAAAACTGAGCAGTTTCAAAAATCGACCAACCAGCCCCTCATTCTTATTGTGAGAAAAATTCACCATTTTGATAAATTGCCCTTCAGTGCATTGAATGTGCACAGGTTTGATAGCACAAACCACAGTATTACCTTGATAGTCGTGTGCTATTACCATTTGTGCCAGACCATGAGTAAACTGACAGTTCCTGGCGGTTTCTGCTGTCATAATTGCGTTAACCACGTTATTGGATGAAATAAATTCACAGTTTGCAGTAGGCAGATGTGCACCAAACTTAATATTTTTAACCCAGACAAATATTGGTTTATTCATTAACATTCTCCAACATGGTATTAAAATTAACTTGTTCAATAAGACGATCAAACGCACTTCCATCTTGTCTTGTGGCGTTGGGTACATAGCGGCTATAGACTTCAAATAACATTTTGGTCGTGCTATGCCCCATTTGTTTTGCAATCCATTCAGGGTTTTCTCCTGCGGCTAACCATAAGGTCGCGCATGTATGCCTAGTTTGGTATGGGCGCCGTTTTTTTAAGCGCATTTCATTCAATGCAGGATACCAAACACGTTTTGTTACGTTGCGATGATCAAGAGGGTTGCCATTGGCATTACAAAATACATAATCCTTATTGCCAGTGACTTTCCGCTGTCTTTTAAGTGCATCCACAACGGGTTGAGACAATTGAATACTGCGATAAGACGCCGATGTTTTAGGTGTTTCAACATTTCCGTCAACCAGCGTTTCTTGGATCAAAATTTCATTTCGGTCCAAATTAACAAATTGCCATTTAAGTCCATCGATTTCAGCCGTTCTCATTGCGGTAAAAAATCTCACAATGTAATAGTCTTTAAAGTCATCACGTACTCTAGACAAGAAAAACTGCACTTCAGCCAGTGAAAATGGTTCAATAGCCGTCTTATCAATTTTTAACGGTTTGATATTGATAAACGGAGTAGGGAAGTCAAAGCGCATAGCTGCTTCATTTAAAATGCCACGCAAAGGCGTCATAACATGATTGATCCAATCATTACTTAAAGCTCCTTTTACTCCAGATCTCCGCGATTCCGAGATAGATGCTCTGAATTTTATCAAACTAGGTCTTGTTATTTCGTTAAGTCTGATAGGACCGAAAACAGGTAGTAAATAACTTTCAATAATCATCTGCACATTCTTGTAATGGCTTTTTTTCCACTGGATCTTATTTTCAGCAACCCATTCACCAATAAACTCTTCAAAAGTTGGAATATTTGACATGATTTGTGTGGATAATGGTTCAACATTTTCAGCCAAATGATGTTGTACTTTAAGATCAATCTCTGAAAATAGTTGGCATCGTGTACTTGATGGAAAATACGATTTGAACACAAAGCGATTAAGGCGGATTTCAGCTTCTATAGTGTTCATAATGCTGTTCAATTTAGAACGGTTTATGCGATTATCAATTAATACCGTTTGTTCTCTGCATCTTATCCCTTGGTAGGTAAAATCAAAAAACAACTTACCATCTCTAGCCCTAATATTACCCATGACAAACACCTCCACGAGCCATAGGAACAACTAACCGACGTTGTTGTTTTTTAAATAACTCACGCTCAACTTCTTCCCAGATGTAGAAAATCTTTCGGCCACCAAATGGCTTGATGTAATGGACGCCCTCAAAGAACACATTATCTTTCAACGTATGGTTGATATATGCCGCACTAAACTTTATTCTTTGAGAAAGTTCTTTCGCATTAAGTAATGTTTGCTTCATAAAAGCCTCTTTATGTTCTTGGTTTGAATCATTTGTTCTTGATGGGAACATTAAAACATTATACAAATGTTCTTACAAGGAACATTTTGAGTTGTTTTTGCTCATTTAAGGATGAAATACAGTGATTAGGTTTAAAATCAAAGAGTTAATAGCTGAAAAAGAATTTAAGGAAAGAAGAAAAATTACATTGCAGGAAATTGCAGACGCTGCTGGGGTAAATAGAACTGCATTATCAAAGATGATGAACCCAAGTTATCAATATTCTACTACGACTAAAGCAATCGATTCATTGTGTGCTTATTTTGGCTGCAAAGTTGACGATGTTATTGAATATATAGAAGAATAAACTGTTGTTAGTAAAGATGATTATATGATGTAATATAGTTTACTTCCTTTACCTTATGAGTACTCATGGATGCATACTCTTCTCACCTGGCTAGGTACTAAAGATCTTGAAAACATGCTTGTCGAAGCACATGCTGCCATAAGTACAATAGCCCTTAAATCGACAATTTCTTTTGATAAAATCGTTATCTTGTCAAATAAAGATGAAGACAAATGGAACCAGTTTGAGCGCTTTCTGCAAAAACGCATGGCAATTGCTAATCGCCCCAACCAAGATATTAAGGTATATAAAGCCCATATAGACAGCCCGATTGATTATCAATCAATATCTAAAGTGGCTGATCAATGGATTTCAAAACTAAGTCATGAAGCCGATACGCTGTCAATAAATCTGACCTCAGGTACGCCAACAATGACCACGTTATCTGTGCTTATTGGTAAGGGAAAATCAAACACGCGTTTTTTACAGTCCTCTCCTAAAAATGAAGTAATTGAAGTAGAAATCCCGCTTGATTTTGCGCATGCCTATGTTCAATCAGCCTCTAAAGGCATTGCTGCAAAAGCGTAACCGTCTAGCGAACCACACCTAGCATCGATGTTCTGATTGTCTAAAAATACCTGCTCAATGATAAATTTGGAGCAGGTGATGAAAACATACAGAACAACTACTCAGTGGCAGATGCTACTTC